>CAYVWW010000016.1:0-14518 GCA_964455605.1 uncultured Actinomycetota bacterium
TTGAATTAGAAATTGCGATGTTTACTATCCTCTCCTGGCTTACCTTTGCAGTGTAATTCAAATCACAACCTTCGTCTGGATTATCAAGATTAATCGTAGGAGGTATAATATTATTTTTTATTGTAAGGATGGTTGTAACTGCCTCGATTGCTCCCGATGCTCCCAGGCAATGTCCCGTCATTGACTTGGTTGAGCTAATATTTATATCATACGCGTAATCTCCGAAACACCGCTTTATGGCAGTTGTTTCAATGCTATCATTCAAAGGAGTTGATGTTCCATGAGCATTTATATGGTCAATTTCCTCAAGCCCTATGCCACCCTCGTCCAGGCAATTCTTCATACACCTTGCCACATTTGAGCCTGATTCTTCAAGTGCAGTTATGTGATAGGCTTCACCGGAGAGACCATATCCGAACATCTCTGCATATATCTTAGCGCCCCTATCCAGGGCAGATTGCAATTCTTCCAGTATCAGGATACCGCATCCCTCTCCCATTACAAAACCATCCCTATCCCTATCAAATGGCCTGGAAGCTTTTTCAGGTTCATCATTCCTTACGGATAAAGCGCGCATATTTGAAAATCCTGCCATGCTAAGAGGCGTTACCGCGGCTTCACTTCCACCTGCAATCATTATTTCTGCATCTCCCCTTTTAATAATTTCAAATGCGTCGCCAATGGCATTCGAACCTGCAGCACATGCAGTAGTGGTAGTGCTAACCGGGCCCCTTGCTCCACTCATTATCGAAACCTGTGTGGCTGCCATATTGCTTATCATCATCGGTATCAGGAAAGGACTTACCTTGTCAGCTCCTATACTAAGGAGTCTCTTGTGCTGCTGCTCTAAGGTAAAAAGCCCTCCTACGCCGCTTCCTATATAAACTCCTATCCGCTCTCCATTGTCAGCGTTTACTTCAAGATTGCTATCCTTCATTGCACCTGATGCCGCTGCTACTGCAAACTGGGCAAATCTGTCCATTCTTTTCGCCTGTTTAAAATCTATATATTCCGATGGTTCAAAACCTTCAACCTGAGCTGCAATCTTTGAAGCTATCTTTTCAACATCAAAATGCTCTATCCTGCTGACACCTGATTTACCGTTAAGTAAATTATCCCAGAACCTGCCTATCTCAAGTCCCAGGGGAGATATTATCCCCAGCCCCGTTATTACCACTCTTCTTTCTTTATCGTCTCTCTTCACTGTAAAATTCCCTTTCATTCCTTAAATTTTTACTTCTTTAATAAATAATTAATTCTATTTCTAAAAATATTTATCATTAATCTTAGCTAAATGCCCATTCCGCCATCGACGCTCATTACTGTGCCGGTTATATAATCTGATTCACTGCTCGCCAGAAAAAGTACCGCATTTGCAATATCGTCTACATTGCCAAGTCTCTTTACCGGAATCTGCTGCATTAGTTTTTCTTTTATCTCGTCACTGAGCTTTGCTGTCATTTCAGTCTCTATATAGCCTGGGGCTATAGCGTTCACAAGAACATTTCTCCCGGCAAGCTCCCTTGCCAGTGTCTTTGTAAGACCTATTATCCCCGCCTTTGATGAGGAATAATTACTCTGCCCCGCATTGCCATGGACGCCCACTATGGAGGATATATTTACTATCTTTCCGCTTCTTGCCTTTATCATATATTTTGCCGCGTATTTGGAACAAATGAATGCTCCAGTAAGATTTATATCGATTACCTTTTTCCAGTCTTCAAGGCTCATCCTTATAATTAAATTATCTCTGGTAATGCCAGCATTATTAACCAGGATATCTATCTTCCCCTTTTTGCTGATAATATCCTCAATGGCTTTCTCCACGCATGGCTCATCTGTTATATCCACTTTTAAAAATTCCGCTTTATCTTCACCATAAGTTTTCCTGAACCCATCTGCAGTTTTTTCCCCTTCTTCGCTAATTACATCAAAAATATATACTGATGCGCCTTCTTTTAAAAAAGTTTCAGAAATCTTTTTACCAATGCCCCTGGCACCCCCGGTTACTACGGCGATCCTACCTTCAAGCCTCATTTATTATTCCTTCCTCTTTTAATTTTTTACTCAAACCTTCTATATCATCCATGCTGTTCGTATTGAGTATAGCAACTTCTGAGCCACTTTTCCTTGCGATTCTTCCTACAAGTCCCGACAACACCTTTCCCGGACCAACTTCTACGAATATCCTTACGCCGTCAGACAATAGATACTCTATGCTTTCAACCCACCTTATAGGATTCACAAGCTGCCCCACCAGCGTATCTGCTATGTCATCTTTATCCCTGTAAGATACTTCAGTGGTAGAAAAAAAACGTAAATCCATATTGCCAAATCCAATACCATCGTCAATAAATATTTTTAATTTATCCGAAACATTTTTCATCAGCGGACAGTGTGAAGCAATGCCCACCTTAAGGGGAACTATCTTTTTTGCTCCTTTTTCTTTCAGTTCCTTTATCACATTTTCTACCGCATCCCTATATCCGCTTATAACTATTTGCGTGTAATCATTATAATTAGCAATAAAAACCCTGTCAGCGTAATTATTCACTACATCCCCTACCAGCACTTTATCCATCCCCAGGATGGCTGCCATCATACCATTCTGGCTGCGGTTTTCGTCACTCATAATAAAACTTCGGTATCCAACCAGCTCCGCCCCTTCCTTGAAACCATAGGCGCCCGCACTGTAAAGAGCGCTGTATTCTCCAAGACTGTGCCCCGCAACAGCTGCTATACGATTTTTATCCATAGAAATGCCATTAAATAAGTAATCGTTAATTGCGCAACTTAAAGTATAAATAGACATCTGGCTAAAACGTGTTTCATCAAGCAGATTACCCTCGCTTTTACTGTCAATTATCTCCAGCAGGTCCATGCCTGCAATTTCACTTGAAATCTCAAAGAATTTTTCATAATAGTTATTAGCCTGCAGAAAATCTTTTCCCATATCCCTGCATTGCGAACCCTGTCCGGGGAACATTAATACCATCTTCTTTGAATCTTCAAAATTTTTATTTTTATACACCAATTAACTAACCTTCCTGGCTAACACCTAACTAAAAGCGAACATTATCTCCGTTATGCATGCTGCTTCACCACCGATAGTTGCTTTGCCTCTTGCTTTCCCGATATTCCTTTTTATACTTTCAAGCTCTGCTTCCACTATCATCTCATCGCCAGGCCTGACTATCCTTTTGAACCTTGCTTTATTTATTCCTGCAAAAAGAACCAGCTTGCCTTTGTTTTCAGGCATCATAAGCGCGAGCACCGCTCCAGCCTGGGCAATGGTTTCAACTATAAGCACTCCAGGCATAATTGGATTGGAGGGAAAATGACCGTCAAAATAGTACTCGTCCCTACTTACATACTTAACCGCTTTGATCCTTTTGCCCGGTTCTATCTCAACAACTTTATCAATGAGCAGGAAAGGGAACCTGTGAGGAATTATATCCTCGATGTCCTTTTTATTCATCTCTTTCATAAAAAATCCTTTTTTTAAAAAATACTTTTTATATTAGACGGCTCTGGAATATATATTCACCCTTTAGCTTTTTAGATAGACGCAGCTATATTCTTATAGTTTCACATATACGGTTAGCATAAATCCTGTAATTACTGATATATTTCACTTCTCGAATTACGAAATCGTATAAAAAATGAATCTTTCCGGGGATTTAATCGTAATAGTTCTTGCTGCCGGTAAGGGCAAAAGGATTAAATCGGAAATTCCTAAAGTTCTACACTAGCTCATGGGCATACAAATCCTTATTTTTTGTAAATAATTTTTTAATTATTTATTTTTCTTTTTTTTTATGTAATATTTGAAACAATATTTATTTATCAAAGGAGAATATCTTGAGAGAAGTAAGCTGGACCATAACACTTATTATGTCTATCCTTTTCGGTGAAATCGGCGTTGACAGATTTATAATGGGCCATATTGGACTGGGGATTCTAAAACTTCTAACTTTTGGGGGATTTGGAATCTGGTGGCTTATCGACGTCATCCTGATAGCTACGAAACACAAATTTGAAAATATTAAATGGGTTGACTGACCTTTTAGAAACAAATAAAAGAAATGAAAGAATTTAGCATATCCAGATACAAGGAGCTTCTAAAAACTGATGTCACCGGCAGAAATATAATCCATTTAAAAGAAATAGATTCGACAAACGACTATGCCTTAAAGCTTCTAAAAAGCAGCAGCAAAATTCAGGAAGAACTTAATGGAACGGTAATCCTTGCCGAAGTCCAGAATAAAGGCAGAGGGAGACGCGAGAGACTATGGTTATCACCCCCAGGAGGCCTGTGGTTCACTATTCTAACTGAAACAAAATTAGAAGAAAAAAAATTACCTGAAATTACTCTGATTGCTGCCTATTCTGTTGCTTCTATATTAAACGAAAAATATTCTGCCGGAGTTAACATGAAGTGGCCAAATGATATCTATCACTGCAAATCAAAGCTTGGCGGTATCCTAACAGAAGTTGAAAAAATAAACGGGAAAATCTTTTTAATAATCGGAATCGGTATTAATGTAAATAATGACAAAAAATCTATTTCGTTCAAGGACACTAATGCTATATCAACAATGATAATACTGGGAAAGGAAATAGAAAGAGAAAAACTTCTGTCAGAAATACTGCTTGAATTTGAAAGTAATTATCGTTACTACTCTGATACCAGGGATTTTGACACAATTTTTAAAAAAATAAAAAATATTTTAAATTACGACCTTTAGAAAAATTACCTGGCCACCTTAAATGTTTTCTTATTAATCAACATTCTTTTTTCAGCAGTATTAATAACAAGATTTATATCCTGGTGAGCTTTGTCCTTAACAGCCCTCCCTATTGAAATACTTACAGGTAAATCCTTTTTTGATGCCTGCTTGCATTTATCGTATATCCTCGCTATGATTTCATCGGCAAGCTTACCTTCGGTCATTGGAAGAACTATAATAAATTCATCCCCTCCCCACCGGACGACAACATCCTCGCTCCTGAAACTGGACTTCAATATATCTGCGACTTTACGGAGCAGCTGGTCACCTCTATCGTAACCATAATTATCATTCATCTCCTTTAACCTGTTAACGTCACAGAATATTATGCTTATAGGGAGCTGCCTCTGGGTATTCAATCTTTTTAATTCTTCTTCAAAATAAGCCCTGTTGTACAGACCGGTTAGTTTATCATGGAATGATAGGAACCATATCTTTTCTTCCGCCTTCTTCTGCTCGGTCACATTTCTGAATGACCATACTCTTCCAATAACCATACTATCTCTTTTTAATGGGCAGGAAGTACGTTCAAAAATTCTATCGTCTCTAAAATTAAGTATATCCACACATTCGATATCAGACCTGCTGAGTTCCTTGATTTTCCTATCGAAACCGCCGGGATCCGCCATTTGGACTGACATAAACCTGGTAACTTCCTTATCCGACTTAAGGTCTATAAGTCTCTCCGGAATACCCCACAACTCCAGGAACCTATTATTATAAAGAATGATTTCCCCATTCTTATCAGTAGCATATATGCCATCTGCAGTAGAATGAAGCACGGCTTCGATTCTTGATCTGCCCTCTTTGATTTCTTCTTCAGCTTCTTTCCTGTCAGTTATATCCCTGGTAATGCCAAAGGTTCCGACTACCTTGCCATTCTTATTAACCAGAGGCATTTTTGTAGAAGATGCCCATCTTACGCCATCTCCTTGTTCCCAGGTCTCCTTCTCCTCAAGATTTATAACTGGCTTACCTGTTTTTATTATATTCTGTTCATCCTTAAATGCCTGCTCCGCATGTTCTTTGGAAAAAATATCGGAGTCAGTTTTACCAACTGCTTCTTCGGGACTTGTCATCTTAAACTTCTTTGCGCAGGATTTATTTATCCTTATAAATCTGCTCTTTAAATCTTTAAAATATATGCTATCGGTAATGTGGTCCATAAGAGCATCCATCATTTCTTTTTCCGTTATATGCTCTTTTTTACTTTTATTATTTTTAGTCATATCAATTATTTTTAACAGACGGATAAAAATGTTATATACTTTTAGTAGTATATTATAAGATAATATATATCCAAATACAATTATGGCTGCGAATCTTCATAATTTATATCATTGTTTAAGTCAGGGATTCATAATCCTGTTACTCTTATGATTGTTGATTAATTTTTTTTTAATTGCAATTCTTGCGTTTATGGTTTTTAATAATAAAATAATAATTACTTATTTTAATAATAATTTTAATTAAGATGACAATAAAAGTTCCTAAAGAAAAAGTATATGTAAAAATAAAAACAAGGACAGCGAATATCCTTGGTTATATTTACATAATGACAGGCGGCAGGATCATTGATTATGTTAATTCCCAGAACAATAAGTTTATACCTATTACCGAGGCAGAGGTATTCCCTGCCAAAAGCGAATCTAAATCCGATTCTCAGATAAGCGGTAAAAATGACCTGATTATCCTGAATGTAAAAGACATTGAAATGCTAACCAACCTGGGAGACAACCACAAGGAAGATTTAAACATTTAGTTTTATCAGGTTTTTAAAAATCTTTTCTAAAAATAACCCATTAAATAAGCGGTTTGCTATCTTTGATCCTCTTTATCAGCATTGGCACTACTTCAAATAAATCTCCTACTATCCCATAATTTGCCACCCCGAATATAGAGGCATTGGGATCCTTATTGATAGCAATTATAATATCCGATGTTTGCATACCGGCAATGTGCTGAATCGCTCCAGAGATACCGCAGGCAATATATATTTTAGGATTGACAGTCTTCCCTGTCTGTCCCACCTGATGCGGGTATGATATCCAGCCCGAGTCGACTGCGGCCCTTGAAGCACCTACAACTCCGCCAAGTAGGTCCGCAAGTTCCTTAAGCATTGAAAAGTTTTTACCTTCCCCCAGACCCCTGCCACCAGACACGACGACGTCATAATCCGTGATATTTATCTTTTCATCAAGTTCCCTATCCACGCTGATTAAATTATAAACGGTCCTGATTTTTGAACTATCAATTTTTATATGTTCTATTTTATCTTCATAATTTTCGGAACCCCTGCTTATTTTCTTCTTCTCCATTACATGGGGCCTTACGGTAGCCATCTGGGGTCTTGCGTTCCTGGTTATGATAGTCGCGAGGATATTACCTCCAAAAGTGGGCCTTGTTTGTAGAAGTATCTTATTACCATCATCTATCTCAAGACTGGTGCAATCTGCAGTAAGCCCGGTTCTTAAAGTAGCCGCAACCCTTGGGATCAGGGTTCTGCCAAACCACGTAGCTCCCGCCAGAAATATTTCAGGTCTCTGTTCCGCTACTAACCGCGACAGGATATTTGAAAAAACATCATCAATATTATTGGAAAAAATAGGATCATCAGCTAAATATAGCTTGTCCAGGCCGTAATCGAAAGCTTCCATCGCGCTTTCCTTAATACCGCTTCCCAGCGCTATTGCTGACAGGCTAACTCCGAGCTTGTCAGCCAGCTTCCTGCCCTCGCTCACCAGCTCTAATCCGACATCATGTATGACGCTGCCATTTGCTTCAAGATAAATGCATACTCCGCTGTAACTTGAGAAATCTTTTTCTTCCTCAGTATCACCTGTAATCTTTATAGATTTAAAAGGGCATGCATCAACACATACTCCACAGAAAACACAATTCTCATTAATCACTGCCAGGCCATCGATTATGTCAATGGCATTATACATGCATGACCTCTTGCATACGCTACATCCTGTGCAGGTCTTTTCATCAACTTTAATTTCCAAAATACATCAGCTCCTGTTATATGACATTCAGCTCTTTCAGTACTTTATGCAACTCCTCCACCTTTTCCTCGATTCCGCCTTCAATCATCCTGGTTTCGTGTTTTATTTGAGGAGTAAAAATTTTTACTACCTGGGTGTATGAACCGGAAAGACCAATTTCTCTCTTATCCGCTCCAACATCTTCCGCGCTCCATACAGGTATTTCCGCATTCTTTGCTTTCATCTTCCCTCTTAGCGAAGGCACCCTTGGAACATTTATATCCTTTATTACAGATATAGCTGCAGGAAGTTTTATTTCAAATGTTTCATACCTGTCTTCCATTAATCTCTTAACTCTTATTTTATGCCTGTCCAGATTATCAATTCCGCTTACGTAACCAAGAAAAGGTATCTTCATTTTTTGCGCCAGCTCGGGTCCAACCTGCCCGGTATCACCATCAATAGTTTGCTTCCCAAGTATAATCAACCTGCAGCCTCCGATTTTTTTTATCCCCCTGGCAAGAGCACTGGCAGTAGCCCAGGTATCTGCACCCGCAAAAGCCCTGTCCGATAAAAGAACGGCGCTGTCTGCTCCTACTGAAATAGCTTCTCTTAATATATCCATGGATTGTGGGGGACCCATCGTAATTGCGACTACTTCAATTTCTTCATCATTAAACCTCTCCTTTAATCTTACTGCCTCTTCGATAGCATAAGAATCAAAGGGGTTTATTATATTTTCAGCGCCTTCCCTTATTAGTGTGTTTGTTTTAGGATCCACCGTAACCTCGGTAGTGCCCGGGACCTGTTTTATACATACTGCGATTTTAACCTGGATCACCCTTCCTTTTTTAGATAAATCCTTTATTTAAAAATGATACGCAAAAAATAACTGCGCTATAAATAAAATTATCCTGATAGGTTATTAAAGAGCTTAAAACGATAGCATCTATTGTATCACTCTCTGTAAATCTTTTAGCTAACTCCCCTTTTTATCATATCCATGGCAATTATGTTTCTCATTATCTGGTTTGTCCCCTCGTAAATCTGCGTTATCTTCGCATCCCTCATCATTTTTTCCAGAGGATATTCTTTCATATATCCATAACCTCCCATTATTTGAAGAGCATCAACCGTGACTTTCATCGCAACATCGCTTCCAAAAACCTTCGCCATTGAGGAAATCCGCGTAATATTTCTTTCACCGCTATCGATTACTTTTGCTGCATGGTATACGAGTGCCCTCGCTGCTTCGATGCTTGTAGCCATATCGGCAAACATATGCTGGATGGATTGGAATGAAGATATCGGACAGCCGAACTGCTTCCTAACTTTAGAATATTTAAGGGCCTCCTCCATGGCGGCCTGCGCAATTCCAACGCCCTGCGCTCCTACGGGAGTTCTTGACTGGTCAAAAGTTTTCATCGCAATAATAAAGCCCATCCCCTCTTTACCAATCAAATTTTCTGCAGGTACTTTGCAATCGGTAAAAACCAATTCTCTCGTTGCCGAACTACGCATGCCAAGTTTATTTTCTATCTTCCCAAACTCAAACCCAGGGGTTCCCTTTTCCACGATAAAAGCACTTATACCCCTAACTCCCTTAGAGACATCGGTTGCCGCAAATATCGTATATATTTCCGCTTCCCCACCGTTTGATATCCATTGCTTTGTTCCATTAATGATGTAATTGCCGCCATCTTTTTTAGCAGTTGTTTTTACGTTACTAACATCACTGCCCGCTTCTGCTTCAGTTAATCCAAAAGCTGCAAGCTTGCTTCCGCTTGCTATCGGGGGCAGGAATTTCCTTTTTTGCTCTTCGCTTCCCGCTATCAATATCGGTATAATACCGAGTCCGGATGCTGCAAAAGTTGTCGAGATGCCGAGATCCCCCCTGCCAAGCTCCTCCGCGACCAGACATATTTCAAAAATACCGGCTTCCATTCCTTCATACTCTTCCGGAATAAATAACCTGAAAAGATCGCTTTTCCCAATTTCGTTGATTATATCCCTTGGAAAAATACCTTTTTCATCAAGTTCTGCTCTTGCAGGAATAATCCGCTCATCTACTATCTGCCTGCATATGTCTACAATCATCTTCTGTTCATCCGTTAAAAAATACCTCATAAATCCTCCGGTTTTAAAATAATTCAGTATTTAATAATTTAAAAATTATTTAAAATTGTTTACAAAAAAGACGGGCATAAAACTCAATAGTTTCACTATTTTGATTAAATAAAATGGAACTAATCCGGCGTGTGAAACTTTATGCATATTGAAGCGTCTTAAAAAAAGACTTTAAGGCTTTATTAATATATGTATTTTTGTGTAAAATATTTTTTTGTAATCTAAAAACCTATTTTTATGGGGCATATTATGAACACAACGGTTGCTAACGATGTTTTAAAAGTAAGAGAAAGCCACACTGGCGAAAGGATAATTTTTAATCCCGGTATCAACCTGTCTTTTTCAGTTTTATTTGCCATCCTCATGGCAATCTCGGCAAACTCTTTCATTTACCTGCCTTTCACTCCTGTACCAATAACCACACAGGTTTTAACCGTTCTCCTATCAGGGCTCTTCCTGGGCAGCAGGTGGGCCGCCATAAGCCAGATTATCTATATATTTATAGGAGTTATGGGATTCCCCGTATTCAGTGGCTTCAAAAATGGCATTGTTGCCCTGGCAGGACCTACCGGGGGTTATATAATGGGCTTCATAGCAGCTGCATTCATTAGCGGGTATATTTATGAAAATTCAGAAAGAATTTCAGGCAATTCTGCAGTTAATGCAATCTCCTGCTTTATATCATGCGTTGCAGGGGTAATAATTATCCATCATTTCGGATTTGCCCACCTTGCAGGATACATTTACAATATGGCTGGTTCGGGTTCTATTTCCGACATATTAATCAAAACATGGCAAATCGGAACTAAACCATTTCTGCTAATAGACTTTTTAAAGATAATTTTTGCATTAATTATTATAAATTTAAAATTTAAAAAATGAAAAAAATAGAAATAAATGATATTACCTTAAGAGAAATCTTCCAAAATGCGGACCTGAGGTATCTGGACATAAATACATTCGATATGATTCTGAGCCATATCAATGACCTGGATTATAGTAGCCTTGAAATTATGGGGGCTTCAAGTTTCGAAAGAATTCTTGAGAGTAACTTTAACCTCACGCCACTGGGGCTTATATCCTACATTAAAAGTAAAATTCCTTCTGCTCCGCTTAAAATCCTTATCGGGGCAAAAAATATGTTTGGGCTGGAAGTCTATTCGGATGATGTCATAAAAAAATCTATAAAGCAGTGCATTAGAAATGGCATAGACGTTTTCAAAGTATATGACTCTTTGAATAATATCGAAAACCTTAAATATGCCTCATCGCTTATTGTGGAAAGCGGCTCATCATGTCAGGGAACAATTATATATGACAACCATAAAGATATTGACTTTCATGTAGGAATAGCAAAAGAACTTGAAAATAATGGATGTAAAAGCATATACATAAAGGATGTCGAGTCGACAATCGCCCCCAAAAAAGCAGAAGAGCTCTTCATGGCGCTTAGCGATGCTGTAAGCATTCCGAAATTCTTCAGTGCATCCAATTTGAGGGGGCTCCAGATTGTAAATTACTTCAAGGCCTGCCAGGGAGGGTGCGATGGAGTTGACCTTAGCTTTCTTCCTTCATCCTATAGCGATATCAGCCATACCGTATTTTTGTTCCTGCAGAGTCTTCAGGATACTGATTTTTCCCATAATCTTGAATACTCAAAATTAATACAGCTTAACGACATCGTTAGAATACACGTTTACCCATTTTTAGAGCAGGATTTATCTTCAACGAATTTTATCCAGAGCAGTATAAATAAAAACTTTCTGCCCGGCTGGCTTATCTCAAGTATTAATAAACAGCTTTCCGAAATCGGCGAAACTGAGTCAATCGACTCGGTTCTTGAAGAGGTTTTTAAAATAAAAAATGAAATAGGAAATCCTACGCTTGCCACTCCAATAGGCCAGATTATAGGAAGCCAGGCAATACTTAACAGTGTAATATCCGATTCAAGATGGGAAATACTTTGCGACGAAATAAAAAAGCTCATATGGGGATATTACGGAAAAATTCCTGGCAAAATAGATAAAAAAATCCTTGATAAATTAGAAAGTCTTCCTGATAGCAATGACCTGAAAAATAGCTTGAAAGTCATTGACATCTATGAGCAATATAAAGATGAACTTTTAAGCCTTTCAGACAGGGAAGAAGACATTTTGTGCTATTGCTTCTATCCGGAAAAAACCAGGAAATTTCTTGAAAGGAAAAGAGCCAGCAAAAGAAAAATACAGTCAATAAAAGATTCTGAACCAATTAACAAAAATATTGATTTTAAGGGTAAAATGAGCAGCCAGCAGGCAAAATTAAATAATATAGACATCAAAAAAATTAGAGAAATAACAAGTCTCGTTGAAACAAGCAACATTGAAGAAATAAAACTTGAAGTTGAAGGAGTAAAGATTTCAATAAGCAATCCGGGAAATAAACCAGCGGAAAGACCTGCCATAAAAGATAAGTCGCCCATACCCGAAGATAAGAAATCAAGTGATTTAATAGAAATAAAATCTCCTATAGTCGGCATATTTTATGCCTCTCCTTCACCTGACAGCTCTCCGTTTGTAAATGTAGGCACCAGTGTTAAAAAGGGTGATACCCTTTGTGTAATCGAAGCAATGAAACTGATGAATAAGATTAATTCAGAATATACCGGCAAGATTACAGATATACTGGTATCAAATGAGGAGGCAGTAGAGTTTGATCAGACATTAATGATTTTGAGAAAAGAATGAGAATAATTTTATGTTTAGAAGAATACTTATCGCAAACAGAGGTGAAATAGCCGTAAGGATAATCAGGGCATGCAGGGAGCTTGGAGTCGAAAGTGTTTCAGTATATTCAACTACCGATAAAAATTCAATCCACACAAAACTTTCAGATAAAAGTATCTGCATCGGTCCTCCCCCACCACATAAAAGTTATCTCAATATTGATAATATAATATCCGCTGCCCAAATAACGGGCTGCGATGCCATACATCCGGGTTATGGCTTTCTTGCAGAAAGTCCTGCATTCGTAAACGCCTGCCAGCAAAACAATATCGTTTTTATAGGTCCCCCGGCTGAAGCAATCTCCCTGGCTGGAAATAAATCAAGAGCCATAGAAATAATGCAGCGAAACAAGATACCGGTTATACCGGGGTCATCCGGCAATGTAGGCAACGTTAAGAAAGCGCTGAAATTAGGCAAAAGGCTGGGTTATCCGGTTATTATTAAAGCATCCTTCGGCGGCGGTGGAAGAGGAATGAGAATCTGTAAAGATAAAAAAGATATTATAAACCATTTTCCAATGGCAAAATCAGAGTCGGAATCCTCTTTCGGCAACGGCGAAGTTTATATGGAAAAATATATTCCAAAGCCAAGACATATCGAATTCCAGATTATTGCAGATAATTACGGGAATGTAACGTGCGCTGGAGAGAGGGAGTGCTCCATCCAGAGAAGGCACCAGAAGCTTATTGAAGAATCTCCTGCAGTAAAGCTTTCTCCAAAAACAAGCAGGCTTATGTATGAATTTGCCTTAAGGGCAGCAAAGGCAATAGATTATAAGAATTTAGGGACTATAGAATTCCTTCTTGATAGCCAGGAAAATTTTTATTTCATTGAAGTCAATACAAGAATACAGGTAGAACACCCCATAACTGAAATGGTAACAGGGATAGACCTGGTGAAAGAACAGATTAGGCTTGCTGCCGGACAAAAAATTAGCACCCTTAGTGAAAACTTTAAAGCACGTGGCCATTCCATAGAATTCAGGATTAATGCCGAAGACACCGATAACAATTTTAAGCCCAGTCCGGGTAAAATAACGAATATATTCCTGCCCGGAGGTCCGGGGGTAAGAGTTGATACTTTCGTTTATCCCGGATACGAAATATCGCCTTTTTACGATTCTCTTATTGCAAAACTCGTGGTATGGGATAGCTCCAGAGAAGAAGCAATTCTAAAAGCCCAGTGGGCACTTGACGAGTTTAATATAGAAGGAATTAAAACAACGATACCTTTCTATAGAAAGATTACAAAGAGCAAGAATTTTATTGAAGGCAACATTCACACCCATTTCATTGAGGAAGAAATTATCGGTTAATAATTGTAAATCTCCACCAGCATGCCATCCGCATCTCTCAGATAAAGGGTATCATTGGTATTATTCCATACCGGTCCTGTGCTTCCCCAGTAAAAAATCCCCTCCCCGTCTTTCCCGGCTCCGGTAAAAAGATATATCGGATCATCGGGCTCAAGGTAGTATTCGCCGAATTTATATATAGCCGTTCCGCTATCCTTAACAGTCCAACCATAAATATACACAGATTCACTGCCAGTGTTCTCAATTATTACATATTCGTCATTTAAATTTTTCCTGTCATCGCCGTGAGCGTCATAATTTAAGGAAACAATTATGTTGCTCACCACGGAGCTTTCCCAGATTCCCATGCCATTCTCTCTTGCATAACGTTCTGCGCTGGCGAATTCTTCAGAATACTTTACATCAGGAGGATATGTATAACAGCTTGCAAATCCCCTTTTTACCATTTCCAGGTTAACAAAAAGCTCCTCCGCGTATACATACCTTAACAATCTTCCATATTTATCCATTTCCGATATGTCTTTATCTAGCATT
>CAYVWW010000017.1:0-14064 GCA_964455605.1 uncultured Actinomycetota bacterium
AGATATATATAAATACTTCAGGGATAGGGTTCATCCACGGGAACATGGATATCTCGCCTTTCAAAATAAAAGATGGCGACGTTATCTTAATAAATGGTGGCATTGCGGAGCATGGTGCCGCTATTCTTGGAAAAAGAAAAGAATTTAACTTCAAATCAGGAATTAAAAGCGATTGCGCCCCTCTTTCGTCACTTGTCAGTGACATTACCTCGATATCCCCCAATATACATGCGCTTAGAGATGCTACCCGCGGGGGGCTCGCCTCCGTACTTTTCGAACTTTCAGGAGCATCGCATACCAGTTTTGAAATATATGAAGACAAAATACCAGTTAAAAAAGAGGTGAAAGGAATATGTGAATTTCTTGGCCTTGATCCTCTTTATATGGCCACCGAAGGTAAAATGGTCGTATTTGTTGAAAAAAAGGATGCTGAAATTGTTCTAAATGCCATGAAAAAAAATAAGTACGGAAAGGGCAGCTGCATTATTGGCAGGGCCTCTGGAAAAACCAGTGGTGGAAGCGGGAGGGTTTTTTTAATAACAAAGCTCGGGACAAGAAGAATCCTTGACCTTCAATACAGCGAGCAGCTTCCAAGGATATGTTAACCTGGCGTTTTTTAATTATATCCCTTAAATTCTTTAATTTCCTTTTTTATTCTTGAAATTATTTCCGGTATTTTTTCCTCCACGCCTGGAGAAAGGATTTCGCCAAAATCCGTATTTTCAGGTTTAACGCCAATTATCAATATTTCAGTATCTATCTTCAATTCCCTTATTATTTTTAATATATCGCATAGATTAAGGTCGTGTAGTGATAGACTTTTATGTTTCTCCTTTATAAAATCTTCAATATCGCTGGTTTTTACACAGACAACCTGACCTGTATCCTTACCTGTGTCTATTGCATCTATTATTATTATTTTTTTACATTCTTTTACCAGGAATAATAAATCGGTCCCCGAAGTTCCGCCGTCAATAATTTCAATTTCCTTAAAGGTATCCAGTTTTTTTAATTCCTCTATAACCCTTACACCTATACCGTCATCAGACCTGTATTTATTGCCGAAACCGATTACCGTTACATCTGTTTTCATGTATCTGTCATCATCAGAAATATTTTTATCTTTAAATAACATCGCGAATAAACGTAATTACTTAATTTATATTAAGCCATAATTATTCTTACTTGTTTATAAGCTTAACATTTAAGAAATGTGTTGAACAGGAAATACAGGGGTCATAAGCCCTTACCAGCATTTCGCATGCAAGTCTTATTTCGTCTTCACCTTTATCTATTATTGTAGGAACAAGTGATTTCATATCATTTTCCATATTGGCATAATTCATCCCTGTTGGGATAATCAAGTTCGCTTTTTCTACCCTTCCCTTATTATCATATGTATAATCATGAATAAGAAGTCCTCTTGGCGCTTCTACGACTCCTACACCTCTACCGCCTCCTGTTTTTACATCTGCCATCATTTTATCTTCATCAAGGCCATCCGCAAGAATCCTGTCAATTAACCTTATGCTATCATCAACGCTATGAACAATTTCAACGAACTGGGCTATATTATTCATATAAGGATTAAAACATGGGGCTTTTAGTCCAAGCTCTTCTGCATATTCCCTCGCATTTTCAGTAAGCTTTCCATAGTTATTGTTAAATCTTGCCAGTGCGCCAACCATGTACGAATCCCTGCTTGCCTGGCAATGCTTGGCAGTCGAATGCTTTACTATTTTTTCTTTTATTTTATCGGAGTAATCCTGGTCATTTATTTCCCATCCGTCGGTTGATTTTATGTTACCTTCATAAAGAGCATACTCGTCCGGATTACTTATTGATATATATTCCGTTTCTCTTTCAAAATCAGGAATTTTTATTGTTTTTAAAACTTCAAGCGATTTTTCAAGGTCCTTATAACATGCCTTAAGCATCCTCCTCATCTCCAGCATTTCTTCCTCGGAAGGCAGCATTGTGAAACCACCTACTACTATCCTTATAGGATGAACTGCCCTTCCGCCTATAATCCTTACCATATCATTTGCCATTTTCTTAATCCTTAGGGCGATATTAACAACTTCAGGATGCGTCTTTACGAGTGGAATAACGCTTCCAACCCCAAAAAAATCCGGCGCTGCAAGAAAATATACATGAAGCGCGTTGCTCTGAACATTTTCATGATGGTAAACAAGCTTTCTTAAATTTATTGTCTGCTCTGATGGTTTTACATTAAGCGCTTTCTCAGTTGCTTTTATTGATGCGCATGTATGCGCAACTGAACATATGCCGCATATTCTTGATGTTATATGTGAGGGTTCGTAACAATTCTTACCTACCAGCATAGCCTCAAAAAATCTCGGCGCCTCTGGTATTCTGAATATCAGTTCTTCGACCTTTTTATCTCTTACGTTTATGACAAGGTCACCATGGCCTTCAACTCTTGAAACAGGCGAAACTTCTATACTTATATTATTTGCCATTATCGCAACCCCCCTGAATTATCTTTTTTTATTCCTATCATTATCAATCTTGCAGCCGTTATAAAAATTAAACCTGCTTAAAATGTCTTCAACGGTAAGCCCGTATTTTCTAAGTAAATCTTTCTGCGCATTAACATTCGGGTTATCAATAAGCCCCCTGCATCCGTCACAACCCGCACCGCTATTTGGGCATCTTGAATTACAGCCGGCTCTTGTAACGGGACCCAGACATGTTATTCCAAATTCATACAGGCAAGTATTGCCATTCCTTTTACACTCCACACATACCGGATAATCCGGTATTTCAGGCTTCCTTCCGACTATAAGAGACCTTATAATATCCACTATTTCAAATCTGTTCGGCGGGCATCCCCTTGCATAATAATCAACCTTGATATACTCATCAACCGGTTTAACACCAATCGAATCTATCCAGTCTTTCTTTTCACCATAAACAAGTTCCTTCGCTTTTTCTAATCCGTATCTGTTAGCCATGCAATTCAATCCCCCGCTTACCGCGCATGAACCTATTGCAACTACTATTTTTGCAATGTCCCTTATTTTCTTTATCCTATCGACCCCATGCCTTGTAGTAATTGAGCCCTCAACCAGGGCAATCTCATAATTGTCACTGTGTTCCGTTACGGCTTCTGTAAAATTTACAATTTCAACAGCATTAACCAGGTCAATCAACTGATCCTCCAGATTTAAGATTTCAAGCTGGCAACCACCGCAACCGGTAAATCCGAAAACTCCTACTTTTGGCTTTCCCATTACACGGCCTCCTTCAAATTCTTGATTTCCCATAGACTGAAAACAGGGCCATCCACACAAACCAGCTTATCCCCTATATGGCAGTGGTTACATTTCCCAACCCCGCATTCCATTCTTCTTTCCAGTGAAAGGAATATTCTGTCAGCAGGATATTTCTTTAATTCCAATTCCATTATCACATATTTATACATTATCGGCGGACCGCAAACAACCACATATGTATCATCAACAGGAAAATCAACCCTTGGAATAAGCTTTGTGCATACTCCAATTTCTCCGGTCCATTTATCATCTGGATTATCTACTGTTATACATGTTGGAACATCATTCCTGCTATCGAAATACTTGATATCTTCTTTAAAAAGTATACTTTCCGGATTGACTGCGCCATATATTATCATCATTTTTTTGTAATCTTCTCTGTGATTTATAATGTACTTTATAAGCGACATCAAAGGTGCAATACCCAGACCCCCTGCAATTAAAAGAACGTTATGCCCCCTCATTTTATCGTAGGGAAAATACCCTTTCCCGAACGGACCTCTTATCCCCACTCTCGAACCTTCTTTCATCCTGTGAAGGGCACCTGATACATTCCCAACATCTCTTATACACAGCTGGAAAAAATCCCTGTTATCAGGGCTGGATGTTATGGAAAATGGAGCTTCGCCCAGACCGAAAACGGTTAATTCGACAAATTGTCCGGGTTTAAAAGAAAAATTATCCTGCTTTTTTTTATTTTCAAAAGCTATATCGAATATTTTTTCAGTAGGGCTCGTTTTCTGCATCCTGCTGACCACTGCAATTTCCGGAACATATATGCTGCTTTCTTTTCTATTGATTACGTCCATTACCATCTAAGCACCCACCTTTTCGTTAATAGAATTAATATCCTCCGCAATATTTATCTTTGCAAGGCACGCTTCTATGCATCTTCCGCAACCCACACAGGCATATCTCCCAAATTTATCAAAGAATGTCTTAAGTTTACATCTATATCTCTGCTTTAACCTGTTTTCCTTATCAGGCCTGAAATTATGGCCCCCCGCTACAAGACCGTACTCCGGCAACATGCAGGAATCCCATTCCCTGACCTTTTTGCCACTTCTCAGGTTAAGCTCTATATCATCCTTAACGTTAAAACAAAAACATGTGGGGCAGACCAGGTTACATGACCCGCAGCTATAACAATCTTTTGCAATTCTCTTCCAGAATTCTTCATCATCATAAATTAATTCGAAATTATCATAAAAATCTTTTATATTTACATTCAGTTTAAATTTTTTTCTGTAATCACTCAGATACCTGTTATAGTCCTTAAAATCTTCCGCCGATGCTTCACTAACATCTGAATATTTTTCTAATATTTTATTTCCCCGGGCAGTTGCAACCCTTATGAAATACCTATCCTTTAGCTCTACAAAATAAAGGTCGAATCCTTCGTTTACATAATCGCTTCCCATGCTTGGAGAAAAATTTGTTTCAGTCGGCTCAGTGTCCATCCCGATTACAATGAGGTTCTTCCTTTTTGCCATATAGTTTTTATCAACAAAATCGGCCGTAAAAATTTTGTCCATAAAATTCATTCCGTCTATATCCCACGCGTTAATTCCAAAGAGAATTTTCTTCCTGCTTTCAACTACAGGTTTTACATCAATTTCTTTTCCCATCTCATAATTAACCAGTCGTTCTTCCGATGGAAATAAAATCTCTTTAGCTGGTGGTACGGTCGTTCTTTTATAATTCGTATCAAGCTCAGAAAAATCTTTGATATGAACAAATTCATGGACTTTCTTATCTTTTCTCTTAGGCCCTATAAATTCATAATTATAGATAAGGGATTTCACAAAGTCTTTATAAGACTTCATTCTCATAATTCTGTATAGCACGGACCCTCCTTCTTAAAAATTCCCAAAAATCAGCAGGCATAACCCAGCTATATTCACTCTGCATTTGTAAAAGGTTTGTAACAATAAAATAACATCCGCTTATAATAATGTCAACAGGACAAATATTAAAATATTTTTATAATTTAATAAGTATGGTCCAGTAAAGCGGTCAGTTATTATTTCCTTAATAGCAATTTAATCCTTGTTTCGCGTTGATACCTTGCCTGACTAATGTAGCTACTTATTGCATTTGAGGGAAGCGGCATTCTCTACCCAGCTTGCCCATTCGTTCAGGTTTTCCCCTGTTTTGCAGGAAATTTGAATTATCTTAGAGTCGATATTAAGTTTTCTTACCTTATTTATAAAGAAATCTATGTCAAAATCGCTTATTTCCAATAAATCAACCTTATTAAGCAAAATAATATTTCCTTTAATAAAGGCAGGGGGGTATTTTACCGGTTTGTCATCACCCTCATTAATAGATGAAAGAACAACCTTATAATCCTCGCCAAGGTCAAACCCGACCGGGCATATCAAATTACCGACATTTTCAATTATTATGATATCAAGATTTTTTATATTTAATTTCTTAACCGCATTTGAAACCATCGTCGCATTCAGATGGCATGTCCCTCCGGTATTTATTTGAACGACGCTTTCCGTAAATTTATGTATTTTTTCAGAATCATATGTTGAGGAAATGTCCCCTTCAATCACTCCTATCTTCCTGGTACTCCCCAGCTTCTTAATTGTTTCTATGATAAGTGAAGTTTTTCCCGCGCCCGGAGATGACAGTATATTCAGAACCATTAAATTATTTTTTTTGAATAATTTCCTGTTTTCGTCAGCATGTTTTTTATTGTATTCTAATACATCTTTAATGACGTCTATTTTCATCTTATGGCATATTTTACAATAATATAAAATATTTTCATAAAAATTTTTAAAATATTTTAATAAAATTAAATGCAAACCTGTAAAAAAATAATTATTCTATTTGTAAATTAAAATTGATGTTGCTATAATCTCAATTCAAATCTATATTGATTTAAGTTGATCTGTTACTTATTTCTTTTAAAAAAAGGGGGAACTTCAATAAATGGTTGATATAGCACCTTTCAGAGGTCTTTTCTTTAACAAAAAAAAAGCAGGAAAAATTTCTAAAGCGATATCCCCTCCCTACGACGTTATTTCCCCGACCCTAAAAGATAAATTATATAATTCCAGCAAATACAACATTATCAATCTTACACTACCTGAAGGTAAAGCTCCTGATAAATATACACGTGCAAGAGAAATACTGTCGGACTGGATAAGCAAAAAAATACTCACATTCGATAATGATAAAAGCTTTTATATATTCGAAGAAAATTTTTCCCTTAATGGAAAAATTAAAAAAATCTCAGCTTTTATTGGGCTTACCAGGCTTGAACCCTACTCCAGCCTTAAAATTATACCACATGAAAAAACTTCACCAAGCGTAAAAAGAGACAGGCTTAATTTACTTTCAGAATGCCGCACCAACTTTGGTCTTGTTTTTACCATTTACAATGACAGCCGTAAAGAAATAAAAAATATAATAGAAACTAAAATGAAAAACAACCCCCTGCTGGATATAAAACCCGATTATGATACTTCCCTGAACTTTAGATTATGGAAAGTTTCAGATTCTGAAACCATAAACAGTATTGTAAACATAATGAAGGAAAGAAAACTAATTATTGCTGACGGGCACCATCGTTATGAGACTTCTTTGCAATATAAAAAATTACGCGAAAAAACTCTTATAAGTGAAGGTGAAACTGATGGGCAACGCTCCGAGGATTATATCCTTACATTATATGTTGACATTAACCAGAATGATTTTCTTATACTGCCCACGCATAGAGTTATAAAATTTCATAATTACCCCGGAATTGATGAATTTATCAGTAAAATCAGCAACAACTTTAATATTAAAGAAATAAAATCAAAGTCAGCTACCTGGATCAATGAAGAATTATTAAAATTAAAATCTAAGGGTTTTAAAAGCTTTTTTATATACAGCAGGGAACAAAAAACATATCTTATAACATTTAAACAAAACAACATAGATAGCAGTGCTACGAATGAAAAAACAACGGATATAAACTATTCGAACCTGGACATAAATATCCTCCAGAAATTCATTACTGAACATATCTCTAACTGGCACAAAATAAAAAATATCAACTATTCCAGCTCGACAGACGAAGTAATATCAGAAGTAAACAGTAAAAAACATGATATCGGAATACTTTTAAATGCACCAACTGCAAAAGAGCTTGAGAAAATTTGTGAAGCAGGTTACCTGATGCCAGAAAAATCAACCTATTTCCATCCAAAACCCTGTTCCGGCCTTGTTATGTATAAATTTGACCTTTAGAAGATATGGTATTCCTGCTTATAATTTAAATAACAGGTTTAATACGATCAGTTCCATGTAGCCGAAAACAAATTTTAAAAGGATAACGGAGAGATATATTCGCCCTTTTTGTTCCTTAAGCCCTCGAGTCTTTTTCTCTGTTCTTCAAGAATCTTAAACAACAGATCCGGTACATCACTGCCCAGCTCATTGTATATTTTTAGAATCCTGTCAAGCTTCGAGAGATTCTCCGGAACCCTTAAAGTAAATTGCTTGATATAATCTTCCTTACTGTAAACCCTTTTTAAAACATCCCCGAACAGCGCTTTTAAATCTTCATATTCTGGAATAAGGCCTGTGCCTATATCTATGGCTCCGACATCTTTATTGACTCTCAGCTCCATCCATTTCAGCCATACCATTTTGTCCAGCTTGCTATTAAGATAACTGCCATCATTGTCTTTTATAAAATAATTAACACCAAATATTAAAGGGGCAACTTCAAGGGACTGCCCGAATTTAAGGTTTATATCGACATACCTGCCTATTGGTATTGAAAGAAAATCAAGGTTAGACATGGGATTGAATGTTCTTACGCCCGTCTTACCAAGGGTGGCAGCTGTCGTCTCAGACTCTATGGCAGCTCCCATGGTTACAATTCCATGATTCCATCCATATGCTTGCTGCACGGGTACCAGCGTATCAGAATCCCTTCCACCATATATTATTCCCCCCAGCAATACACCATCAGGATTATTGTATTCAGGGTCTATATTTTCCAGATTTTCGATACTCGTGGTAAATCTTGCATTTTTATGAGATGCTTCGATCTCATTTCCCTTATCATCAACCTTACCAGGGTACCATTCACCAGTATAATTAACACCTTTTTCTGGAACCTTGCCCGGTTTCCCAACCCAATAGACACTCTTATCTCCAGTCATAAGTAAATTAGAGAATATTATCTCATTTTTACCATTTAATACTTTCCATATTGATGGGTCGTCTTCTGAATTAATGTCCTTTATTATGCCAAAAATTCCAATCTCAACATTAACAGCATGTGCCTTCCCATCTACATTTCTTATATATGCTATATCGTCTCCTATTATTGTTTCACCTCTTATCATCGCAGTTGATGTTTTCCCGCACATTGAGGGAAAAGCACCGGCAAAATAAGTTATTCTTCCAGATGGCCCATGCACCCCTGAAATAAACATGTGCTCCGTTAACCATCCTTCTTTTGATGCTTTATTGATCGCAAGACGCATTGCCGGTTTTTTAAGCCCGATAGTGTTCCCACCATACTGCGTGTTCATAGAGTAAACTATATTTTCTTCCATATCTATATATATTCTTCTTTTCTGGACATTCTTGCTGATTGCATTTTCAAGCTCTCCTTCGGAATGAACAAATCTGAAAAAGTCTTCATAATCGCCGAGCCCCTCAAACTCTTTGTAACCATGCCGATAAAGAATAATTTCTGAATGAGCTACATAACTTGAATCAGTGAGTTGAATAGCAGGTATAGTAAATTGTGAACCTGCCGGTCCGAGAGTGAAAAACATTACAAAAAGCTCGGTGCCGACCATTATGTCCGACATTATTTCAGTTATTTCCTCTAACCCATCTTTTTTTCCAATAGTATTCAATCCTTTTCCGAATTTTTCTTCATCAGAAACTAAAAACTTCGTCATTTTTTTATCCCTTGCCTGATCATCCGGACCATCAAAATGAACCGTATGGCCTGGAACTCCAAGCATTTTTTCTTCGCTTTCACTCAAAGCTTTTTTTCTAATATAATCAAAATCTTCCTCTGAATCCTTGCAAACAAATACGGAATCGGGATTGAGAATCTTTACAAATTTTCCGACAAATCCGATTACATATTTATTTTTTATATCTTCTAGTTTCCTGTAATTATCAATACCACATTTTTCTTTTAATAATTCTACTTCTGAATTCATTTATTCACCTGCTTTAAATAGTCCTTTTTAACAATTCACAGTATACCGACAAAATTTTCTTTTATTACTATTGAAAATTATTTTTGATTATACTAAATAATAATAAAATAATATAGTAAAAAACAAAAAATTCAAAAAATATATAATAAATACATAAAATTTTCAAAATATTGTGATTTTACATTTATTTTTAAAATTATTAACCAAATTATTTTAATTTACTATTATTTATTTTATTTAATTTATTTTTTCAATATTTATTAAAAAAAATCCTCATTAACTAAAAAACACTATTATAATGAATCTGTGAAAAAATTTTGAATAACTATAATAATTAAAACTTTAAGTAAAATTGTAAAAAAAATTGCTGATACATAAAAATATATATATCAGCAATTTAAATTTCAAGATTTAAAAACCTGCATATTAAAAAATATTTTAAGAACTAACCTGAAATATTTTTAATATGTTTCAGTGCTTCCTGGAATTTATGCCTGAAAAAAACCCATAATTCCTTTGTCAAGGTTATCAATCTTTACTTTATCAAGAATTCCATTTTTCTTAAGCACAAAAGCTACAGCCCCGATAGCACCTGCATTTGGGCCAAGCTTTGTAGGCACTATTTTTACTCCTTCAACAGCTGCAGTGAAAGCATGCTCTTTAACATACTTCCTTACGGGTTCCAGTAATTGATTCCCGGCTTTGGCCATCCCACCACTAAGAACAACCATCTGCGGGTTTAGAATATTAACTATATTAGATATACCAATTCCGAGATACTTTGCAGTATCAGCAACTATTTTTAAACAAAGGTCATCTCCCTTTTTAGCCGCATCAAAAACCATTTTACATGTAATCTTTCCAAGGTCATTTTTAACTATATCGTTAAGCATAGTCTTCTTACCGTTCTTTATTTCTGTTATGGTCCTATTCACTACTGCTCTCGCTGAAGCATATGCCTCGAAACACCCCCTATTTCCGCAACCACACAAAAGGCCGTCTTCATGAATAACCATATGTCCTATCTCACCAGCTGTATATTTTATTCCATGCAAAACATGACCATCAATAATTATTCCCCCACCTATACCTGTTCCAAGTGTTAGTAAGACCAGATTATCTACATCTCTCCCTGCTCCCATCCACCATTCTCCAAGAGCAGCTGCGTTAGCATCATTCTCAAGGTAGACCGGTAAATTAAGTTCATTCCCCAACTCTTTAACAATCGATGTATTAACCCAGCCAGGTATATTTGGTGCTACATACATTATCCCCTCTTCGCTATTTATCGGACCGGGCCCACCAACTCCCATTCCGAGTACTGACTTAACAGAAACCCCAAGTTTTTCGCCTTCTTTTAGAATACTTCTTGCAGAATTAATTATCTGGGACATAGTTTTATCTTTGCCTTCACTTCCCAGAGTCTTTCTTGTGCTTCTAGTTATTATCTTACCATCTTTACTTGAAAGAATAGTTACAATATTCGTAGCCCCCATATCTATTCCAATTACATAATTAGATGACCCCTTCAAAATTTTACCTCCAATATTTTACTTTTCAACACATAAAAACAGACGCAATTATTTCATATTTTAATCTATTGTTAATTACTGTAAGTAATATACAATAATCAAAAATAATTGTCAATAGTAAACTATAATATCTTTGTTAATTATTTATTTTTATATTTAATTTTATAAAGTTTAGCTTATTTTATAAATACAATTAATTATAATTTTATTTATTATTTATTCTTTAATGCAATTATAGTCTTCAAGGTATAATAGCAAAAGTTCCTATTGGAGTAGAGATATACATATGAAATTATACTTACCTATATTAATTTTTTGGCTATAATATAATGCCGATATCTTATAAAAAGAATAATAACGATAGAGGCTTTTTTATTATTTTAAAAAATAAAATAATTTTTATGGTTTTTATTTACTGTTTGAAGCAATCTTACGTATGCGGACAGATTTTGGTGTAACTTCAACAAGTTCACTGCTGTCTATGTATTCAAGGGCATCCTCCAGACCAATAATCCTCGGAACATTAAAGTGTTCCATGCCGCCTTCACCTTTGGAGCGCATGTTTGACAGCTGCTTTTCCTTGCAGGCATTTACCCATATATCTTCCTTCCGTGAATTCTGCCCGATAACCTGACCTTTATATACATTAGTCCCCGGACCGTAAAATAATTCACCCCTGCTCTGAATACTGGTAAGACCATATAAACGAGTTGTCCCGCTCTCGCATGAAACCAGTGAACCCCTTTCGCGTTTTTTCCATTTGATATTATCCCTTAGATAATCGTAGAAAATGCTGTTCATTATACCGTGCCCACGGGTATCAGCTATGAATTCCCGCCTATAACCGAATAAGCCATATGTTGGTATTATATAATTAAGGTATGTGATCCCTTCTTTCGTTTCCATTTTCTTCATCTGTCCATTCCGGCTCCCCAATTTCTGGATAACTGCACCCGAATACTGCTCAGGCACTGAAATAAAAATTTCCTCGTAAGGTATAAATTTTTTACCTTCTATTATTTTAGTGATAACCTGCGGCTGTGAAACCTGCAGTTCGTAACCTTCCCGGCGTAATCTTTCAATAAGGATAGCCAGATGAAACTCGCCCCTGCCAGAAACGGTCCATCCTCCCGAGTGATTATCTTCTACTTTCAATGCCACATCATTTTCAAGCTCCTTGTAGAGCCTTTCCCTTATTTGCCTCGAAGTTGTAAACTGGCCTTCCCTGCCTGCGAAAGGTGATGAGTTAACAGAAAAATTTATTTTGACAGTGGGCTCTTCAATTCTTATCAATGGCAACGCTACCGGAGCATTAATATCAGCTATTGTTTCACCAATCATAATATCGGGTATCCCTGCAATTGAGACAATTTCACCTGTTATTGCTTCATTTGTTTCAGTCTGCACCAGTCCCTGGAATGTCATAAGTGAAGTCAGGCGGTATTTTTTCATCTGGCCCTTACGGTCTATTTTAATTACTTCCTGGCCGGCATTGATTTTCCCGTTATAGATACGACCCGTTGCGACACGGCCCTTGTAATTATCCCAGTTTATTGATGTCACAAGCATCTGTAAGGGCAGATTAATGTCTCCACCAGGTTCGGGTATATAGCTTATGATTTCATCGAATAACGGAGCTATATCCTTCATCAGGTTCAAATTGGGCTTTAGCCCGGCTTTCCCAAATCTTGAGGATGTATAAAGGACAGGAAAATTTGCAGTATTTTCGCTGGCTCCAAGATCTATAAAAAGGTCAAAAGTATCGTTTAGGGCTTTATTTACGTCACGAATTGGCTTATCTATCTTATTTATTACTACAATAATTTTATGATCGAGTTCAAGTGCTTTTTTTAATACAAAACGTGTCTGCGGCATAGGCCCTTCCTGGGCATCTACAAGCAGAAGCGAACCTTCTGCCATTTTTAAAACCCTTTCAACCTCACCACCAAAATCAGCATGTCCAGGGGTATCTATAATATTGATCCTTACGCCATGCCATATCACCGAAGCATTTTTTGAAAAAATTGTAATGCCTCTTTCCCTTTCAAGTTCGTTGCTGTCCATTATGCAGTCCGCCGAAGCAGCTTCCTTGTTTAATTTTGTTTTAGATTGGCGGAGAAGAGAATCTACAAGGGTAGTCTTCCCATGGTCAACATGTGCAATAATTGCTATATTACGAATTTTCATAATTGTTAAATCTCAAATTATTTATGCCAGTATTACAATTAACTGTTTCCGGTTTTTGTTTTTTAAAAAATATCCTTTATGGCTTGTTTGGCTTTAATATCTTAAACCTCTTGTTGGGTAATTACAACTTATATTTTTAATTGATTATTACTTACATAAACTGTATAATTTTTCACCGAACGGCGATGGAGTTCGCCAATAACCGCCAGTAGGCTGATAATTCCTGCTAATACTGTTTGGATAGGAGTTTGCAATATGGCTGTAAAATTATTTTATGTAGTTTTAGGCGGTGGAACTGGCGCCCTTCTCAGGTATCTAATCTCCGGAGTTATTCAAAAAAACTCCTCAGGCATTTTCCCTTACGGCACTTTAGCAGTTAATCTTACAGGTGCTCTGCTTATTGGTTTCTTGTGGGAACTCTTTCATCATATAAGCATACCGCCCAACGCAAGGGTATTTCTATTTATTGATGCGGTGCGGCCAGGGTGATTCCTCTAATTATCCTCCACCAGAGAGTTTATGTTAATTCTAAGTTCTTTGCCTGCCCGGTCACCCTCTATGAGCGACTGGTTAAAGGGGACACTCTCTTCTGGGCCTATACTCATGACATATGCCCGTATGACATTAAGCAGCTTCCCCTGGTCATAGATACCGAAAAGGAGCTCGATGTTCCTGTATCCCCGGTTATCATTATTGGTAATATCAAACATCACGCTACTGCGGTCAATACTACTGTCATAACTTATTACTGCATCCGAAAATTCGATGTTTGGCTTCTCTTTTGCATCAGTAACCTGAGTAATTGACTCAAGGTAAACCCTGCCATCAGTTGCGTTTGTCTCTTCACCG
>CAYVWW010000018.1:0-12733 GCA_964455605.1 uncultured Actinomycetota bacterium
ATCAGTCAATAATACCCCATTTACATTATCACCACTCCATAAATCTTGGTGATTCTTGTCCCTAAAATTCATCGTGTCATTTGCTTGTAAAAAGAGAAAATAATCACCATCTAAATCGTCCCAACTATAATCGCTCGAAAAATCAAAATCAATATAAAGAATTTGATCTCCTAAATAATCTACCGATTTCGCTTTAAAATATTGAGAATCATCGGACATCAAATCACTTTCGTCTCCGGAAATATATTCACCGTTTCCGCTCTGAACTGAAGCATTAGTAACATATCCATAGGGATTAAAAGACGAATTGGCAAAAGCAGGAGTATATGAATGAGAATAAGAGTTCCATAACTCCCAATATTCTTCACTTGGAAATTCATTATACATCGTCAAATTTCCGTCTACTGAATACGACGAATTATATCCACCATCTTCGGGTTGATAATTATGACTCATACTTCCATCGGGAGAACTAAAATACTGATCATATAAAGATTCATTATAATTAGTAGAAGGATGAAAATCGTAATCGTAATTAAAACTTATATTTGAAGAGTGAAACACACCATCGGAATACGAGCCATTTATAAAAGGAGGGTCAAATTCTGTTAAATTATCCCAGTAATTATTGTTAAAATCGTTTAATAATGTGAAGTTTTCTTTTATTCCAAATGTGCCCTCTTTTTCTATTGAAAGCACCCCGGATTGAAAATCCCTTGTTAAGTCATTTGGATCATATAGAGAAGCATTAAACCAATATGGGACAGAGTCATAAAGGTTATCTTGGTCGTTTATTGTAGAATATTTTGATTCTAAATCGTTAGCAGCTAAAACATTTGCTTGAAAAAAGAAAAAAGAAAAACTTGAGATCAAGAAAGAAGCGATAAAACAAATTGTAATTGTCTTTTTCCTTATTATATTTCTCCTCACTTAACATCACCAAATCATTACCAAATAAATAAAAATAAATAAAGTTGAATCATAATTATTAATGGATAAAGTATAAAGAATATTACTATATTCTTATAACCAACCCAATAATATCGATTTCTTAAAAATTTCTTTATTAATATTTATTATAAATATTATACAAATATTATTTTACTTTAATAATAATAAAATTAGTACATATATAAATATTATTATAAAAGAAAAATAAAAAAAAGAAGAAAAAAAATTAAAAAAAATTATTTGTGTGTAGTCGCTATCTTAACCATTTTTACCGCTTTTTTACTCAAAGTCACTTTTATTACTATATATAACGCAACAATAATAACAATCACTATTATTATATAGATTAATGCTTGTCCTGCCATATCAAAAATCCCATCAATATTATCAAAAAAACTGTCAAAACCAGTTGCTTCGCCTAATCCTAATCCCGTTGTTGGTTCATTAATAACAACAGCATCTGTTCCATCTACAGCAGTCTGCCAAGTAAGATTATCATAATACTCGACAGGCTTTTCCAAGTTATAATCCTCTATATCTGGTGTGTCCAAAACTTCGATCTCATAGGAACTCCACACATTCAATACAATTTGGAGTTCCGAATGGATATACCTATTTGATACGTGAATTGCAGTAGAAAGCATTTTTGTTTCATCTGTATATGTTGGATAATAATCGTAATGGATAGCCCAATCTCTATATTTGTCATAGCATTTAAGAAGCATTGTTTGATACGATAACCTACCGTGATATTCCGTGACTACAGGTGCTATTGAACCAATATTATAATGAATTCTACAATCTTCTTGACTCGTTTCATTCTCCATTGTATTATCGTATATCGGATCTCCATTTTTCAAAGTTGGATTTAAATTTGAATCACCACTTGGGGCTTGAATTCCAGGATCCCAAGTATCGTATCCTGCATCATCAATCCTCGCATTAGTCTTAAATGTCAAAAAATAGGAATCACCATTCGCATCTTGAGCATTACCATCTGCTCTTGGGTCAGGACCAACTCTCTTTTCCTCAGGAGATTCGTCGTCTTGTGGAACACTATACCTAATATCTGGACTTGCTTGTGATAAAAATCCGTGATCAGAAGAAACAACTGCCGCACTTGAAACACCAATGAAATCGAATTCCTTAGTCAATCTATCTCCATTTTCGTCTGTTAACGAATTTGGAAATGGAGATTGCTTAATATCAAAATCAATTATTACATCACCACCATAAATATTATTCTTAGTATTATAATCCCTTACATCACCAAAATCCCAACTATACCAATTAAGCTTTCCACTTGCCCAACGTAAATCTGTAAATTCGTCTCCACCCAATCCATATCTACGATATTCATATATATTCCCGCTACTACCTGTTACTCTCTCTTGCTTCGAAGACACACTATCATAACGATGGTTAGTATACGCATTTATATCAGTAGTTAATGCCATTTTATAGAACATATAAATCTTATTCCCAACCTGATGGGTATAGATTAGCTCTATATCATCACGTTCCATCTTCCATAAAGGTGACAGTTCAAATTTCAATTTATTATTATGAACACCACCACCCGATCCTATAGCTTCTCCACCAATACTCACGAACTTAGTATTCTTCAACAAATCACCAGTCAACATATACACAGGAGAGCTACCAGAATCAGAATCTGGAACAGTATAAGCCGTCCCAATGATCGAAAACATCGGCATCATAAAAAGAGGCATAATAACACAAATTATAATCAATTTATTGCTTAGTCTTTTCTCCATTATATATCCACCCTCCTACTATTTATTTCTTCATAAAATCCTTCTGCAATATATACATCAGACGGTCTATTAGATAATGTAACAGTTATATCTTGTTCAATCTCTTCACCAGCAATAGAATTCAATAATAATATTGACACATCATCATCTATTATATAAAAGAATTCAGATTTATCAAACCCTTCAACAGAAGCTGCAGTAATCTGAGAACCTTCAAAAACAAGCCATAGTCCATACCCAGTGATACCTAATTTCTCACTCGTGGCAGGTAACCGATAATCTGGGACAAAACAACTGTGTCCATAAACAGAATATTCAGTTCTTTTATTTAATTTTATATTTAAAGTAAAAATATAGGTCCCATCAGAACTAAAAACATTTTTACCAAAACTACCCGTTAGGCCATCTATTTTAGTAATACTTGCATCTACTCTACTAACATCAGTATAAAAATACACCATAATTGTATTTAACTTTGGATTCATTGGATCGTCGCTACACATTGGGCTAATTGATGTCGGCAATATTCTCCTATTTGGAGAAGATTTTAAAGTCACAGCGTAAACATAAGCTATAACTGACTCTTCAATATACACGGTTTTGCCAGTAATTACTGGATTTGTAAACCCTTCTTGCTCATCAGTAATATATTTAGTATTTGTATCATTATAAAAAACCATCATTACTCTACCATCAACCTTCTCCCGTGTCTCCGAGTCAACCATTTCAAATACACAATAACCAGTATTCCCAGGTGCTGGTGGTCGAATCGACCATAAACCAGTTAAAAACCCAAGTGACATCAACGAAACAAAAGCAACAATCACTACAACAGCCATCAATCTATTCTTTCTGTTTTTAAAAATATTCTTTGTTTTATTATATGATTTTTTGTACATATATTATATCACAAAATTTTTAATTAAATTATATTAATTTAAATAATTTGAAGTAATATTTAAATTTATATAATCTAACTTAGGACAAAAAAAAAAAGAAAAAATAACTATTTACCCCTATAATATCTAACCTTACCATTTTTAGAAATATATGCAAATCTCCATTTACCAGTAAATACATATGTATATTTTACATATTCAAAATCAACCGCTTGCTGTACACCATCAATAATACTAAATCTCACACAAGGAACCCACTGTAATTCATTCACTTTAAGCAAATATTCAAATTCCAAATTATCCCGTATACAACTTGGAGTATAATCCTTAATAACCTTGTATAACCTATCTGACTGTCTTATATTTAATATTTCTTTTGATATTAATTTAATACCAGCTTGTTTTAACACTCTATTCAATTTATAATTGTCTACCATTTTTATCATATCTTTTCTATTTATATTTTATTTAATTAAAATAATTTGATATATTATTTAAATCTATATAATATATCTTAAGAAAAATCAATATATTAATATATTTCAATAATAATATATTTCAAATTTAGATCATATAATCAAAAATTACAAAAATATATTACATAAAACCATATTTATTGAGAATAAAATAAAACAATTAATATAATAAGAAAATCAATATTAGACTAATATAAAATAATAAGAAATTGATAAAATCAAATTACTTGATTTTATCAAAAAAATTTTTATTTATTATCTAATTTTCTTTTATTATCTATACACTCTAAAACTACCCATTCTACTATTTCAAAACATATATAAATAATTACCAAAAGAGAATATATAATAACAAAAGGTAGATTAATTAAATCTACAATTATAATCACAATAATAATTACAATTACATATAAACCCAAGCTAATAGTATTTTGTCCTTTCATTTTAATCAACTCATAATAAATTTGTATTGTAATAAAAAGAAAAAATTATTTTAATTGACTTAATGGAATCCAAGATTTATATTCCATATCATTAATAACAAATTGGCAAAGAATTGCTTTCTCTGTTTTAGCTTCAACGCTAATTATTTTCCCGTGTCCATTTATATCGGTTTTCTGTTTTGTTATCCATTCACTTAATTCTCTACCTACATATATATCAAAATCTCTATTAATCAAATTATCCAATAGATTCAATTGTTTATCCGAAAGTGAACCTTTTGAATAAAACTGAGATTGAAAACTCATTATATACTCTCTCTCTTTTTCAGACAATTTATCTAAAATTGATATAGCTTTTGTCAATTTTGATGAAATTTCTTCATCTAAATCCTCAGTGTCATCTCTTTTTGATATTATTTTTTCAATAATATTGACTTGTCTTTCAGAAAAGATTCTCATACTTCTATGTTGACTAATAACTGAAATTACAAACTCTCTCTCCCAGTTATTTAATAAAAATAATAGATCCCTTTCCTTTAAAGATTTTAATTTATCCAATAATTTCTGCACCAACTCAAATTGTAATTTATGTGTTTTTTTAAATTTCTCCATTTTTACTTTTTCAACTAAATCTCTCGATAATATCTTTAAATGTTTAGATTTTTCTTTTTTTGCTTTTGATACAATTTCTCTCAATTTTTCTTTTAATTTTTTAAAATCCCAATTCAAATCTTCTGGAGTCGGAACTTCGTTCATATAATCTCTTAATCCATCCTTTGCTATAATATACAAATATCTTCCAGCTTTAATAACATTCTCATCATCAAGCATTTTTGGTTCAAGTTTCCAGAACTTTAATATAAAAGGTTTGGCTACACATACATTTCCAAATACATATATATTCCCATTCTGATCTTCGATCTCAACTCCATACCGAATTGAATGACCTTCAACACACATTCCACTCCTATCTCCATAATCAATATCTCCGACAATTTTAAAATCTTGAGTAGCTAAATAAATACTACTCTCAATGTTTATTCTTGAGTTTATTTTTGACATTTTTTTAATTTACCTCCTTATTTTATTTTAGTTTTATATTTACTTTCCTAAAAGAACTTTGATTTTATCAAAAAATCCATCTTCTTCGCCGTATGTTCTCATTTTATTAAACCTATGAGCACCAATCCAACCACCAAATTTCAAACCAGTTGCTTCTATAATTTCCCTATATCTCTTATCAAATTCTTCACCGTGAATGTCAGTATCAAGAGAATTTATATCGTGAGAATACTCGTGACATAATCTTAAGTAAACATCCATCATTACTTCTTCAAAAATTCCTTTTGTTTTAAAAATTGATGAATTTAAGACAATATAACTACTTCCATCTGTCCAGGCCTTTCTTATATTAGATATCCCAAATTTAATATCTCTTATTCCATATCCAGAAAATATTGCTTCATTCAATACTGAAGCAGAATATATATATACGTGTCTATAAGACGCTTTTACTTCCTTCACAACTTCCAATAAATTAGCTAATATTTTGTTATTATTATCACAAAGTAATTTTTCTGGAAATTTATGCTTTACACTTAAATTAAATGAACTATATTCTGGAATAGAACTCAAAAAGTTAAATAATCGTTTAAAACTATCATCAATAACAACATAACCCATACTTGTTGCTTTATCTGCTGTTTTATCTCCATTTGGTGCGAAATATATTTGATCATATGCACACAACGCTTCAATACTAAAACTTACATTTCCAATAGATGTTTTAATGATAGGTTTGTCTTTTATCGCTTCAATATTAATAGTTCCATTCATATATCTACGGACTATATCCAATCCTAATTCCCTACTAAACTTTGATTTATTCATTATAATTGATTCCTCAACATCCTGAATAAATTTATATAATTGCTTTTTTTCTTCAGAATCAACAATGCCAGTTCTCGATATGTCGGTCGGCATCTTAATCCGACAATTATAACTCATATCATTATAAGCATTAAAATGTGGATCTAATAATAGATCTTGAGAATATAATCTACTATTTTTATCTTCTTCATAAAAAGCAACAAAATCTTCACTTTTCACTTTATTATAAACTTTTATATTCTTTTTATGGATTTCCCCATTAATAAATATTTTTTGTTTTGGATTGAGTAACAACTCCTTAATTTTAAACACAAGAGAATTAACTTGCCACTCTCTCATAATATAATCTTTATAAAATTTGAGTGTAACACAAGTTCCATTATATTTATTACTCATTTTCTTAATAATATATTTTCTACCATTAGCTCTGACATCAATAATAATTAATGAAAAAAGAGTCCGTATTACAATACTGCCATATTTCATAAATTGTAAAAAACCAAGCCCGTGCTTACCGATCTTGGTCTTATCGTTAGTTTTACTACTCGAACCAATTCTTTCAAAATACATTTCAATATATTTATTAGACATCCCAATACCATCATCAGATATATCTACACCATCAGTCCTAATATTAATTAATATATTTATACCTTCAGAATCAAGGGCATTTTGAATTATTTCAGAAATTGCTTTTTCCATACTTTTCCCCTGATCATTTACCATTTTGAGAAACATTTTATCTTCATCGAAGACAAATTGCCTCTCACTTTTACCTTCATTATTAATACCCATATCGCATCACTCCTATTTTTATTTATAATATTTATAATATTTATAATATTTATAAATCAAATATCATTTATAAAGATTGTGTTCACTAAAAATACAATTACATTATGAAATAATATAATTATATATTCAATAAATTAACTAAATCATTTCTTGAATATCTAAGCGATATAGTTGAAACCCCAAGCTCATTTGCTACATTTTCTTGTGACATATATTTTATATCCAAATTTGAAATAATATAATATATAATACCAGCAGCACTACATAATTTTGATGAATAATTATTATCCATAATATATGAATAATATCTACACTTATTAATTATTTCATTAACTATTTTATAATCATTTATTTTGTATTTATTACATAATTTTAACATAAACCATTCCACATATTCAAATAGAGTAGTATGTTCAAAATATCTAAAATCTTTTAATTTGCATTCTTTAGAAAATCTAAGTATTAATTTATATATATCCATTTTCCTACATTTTTTATTTTTATTTTTATATTTTGATTCAAATAAAAGACACATAAAATTTATTGAGTATGGAATTTTAAACATCCTTAAAACATAAATCAATACTGCCATAGCATAATATATAATTGAAACTCCACGTAAACTAATCTTATTTGTCTTCAAAATTATATAATCAATCTGTTTAGATATATTTCTATTAAATATTAATTGTTCATTAAGAAGGTAACTACGAATTAATACTCTTACCTTATTTGTCTTATAATCACGTGTCCCATTTGTAGTCCAATATTGATACTTATATTTAAGCAATCTACTAAATAATTCTTTATTTCCACCAGACAACTTCCTATAATCATATTTAGATAACTGAGTTCTTATTTCACTAAATTTATCTACAATTTCAGTATGACACCTAACTCTAAGATCATAATCTACTTCAGGTTGCATAACATATTTATCATCCCTAAGAACTTCACCACAGTTCTTACAAACAATATATATTCCATTCTTTATTATTTCAGTATTACCACATCTACACATATTTATTTCTCCAATATATTTTTTAATATTTTAAATCTATTATACATATTATTTATAATAATTAAAATACCTTGTTTTAATTTAAAAAACATTTTTAAATACTCATCTTTTGAAATACCACCCCTTAAAACATAAGCTGGATGATATAAAGGATATAATAAATATTTATATAATGACAATTTTGAAGAAAGAAATTTATTAACAACTGAACTATACTCACCCTTATAATCCAAAAAGAAAGATGTTGAAGTTGACCCAAGCGGTATTATTAGTAATGGTTTAATATTTAACAATTCATATTTTAGGAAAAAAGAACATCTCCTAATTTCACCTACAGAAGGAGTTCTATTATTTTCAGGTCTACATTTTAATATATTTGTTATATAAAATAACTCTCTTGGTAAACCACTCTGTTTCATCATAGAACTGAGTAATTGACCACTCCTACCAACAAAAGGTGTACATTGTCGATCCTCTTCTGCACCAGGTGCTTCACCAACAAATATAATTTTATTTTTTCTATTTCCATATCCCCATACCTTATTATTATTATAAAAAGTACATCCAGTACATATCTTAGGAATATATCTACTTAAATCATAACTACTATTAAAAACCATCTACATTTACCTCCTCATCGGTTTTTACTATTTTTACCACTTTCAATATCTCAATGTCTTTCTTATAATAATAATCATCAATATCTTCACCGTGTTCAATAATAAGATCCTTAACCTTCTCAATATTCATATATGATCTTGATTGAATATTAAGCAAACTCCTATATCCACCCGCTTCAATAATTTTCTTATTTCTATCCTTTGTATAAACTTTTATTTCGTCCTTAATACTACCTACAATCTTACTCATAAATTTAATTTGTGTATTTATACTATTAAATTTTGATAATAATTTACCAAATTCTTCCTCATTCATATATAATACCTTTTCTTTTTTGCTATTAATAAATTTGTTTAATTTATAAATAATTTCAGCTTCGTGTATCGCATCATCTAATGCTCTATGCTTTTCTATATATTTATCATCATTAAAATAATTATAAGCCTCTTGAACATTTGGTTTTTTATATGTAAAATAATTATGCGGTATTTTCATTATAGGAGTAAGTTTATGCATAGCATCCCAAAACTTTATGGGTATTTTAAAATTTCGAGATTCTAAAAATCCAAAATCAAACGACTGATTCCACGCACCAATAGGACATCCAGAATCTAAAATATTTTGAAGTTCCTCCCTAAAAGATTCTAAATAAGGTGCTTCATTTACTTCCTCATATGTTAAATTAGTATTTTTAAATACCCAAGCACGTTTATTTATAACTCCATCCTCTCTACAAATTTGATCAAATAATATTTCAATTTTACCATTTATCAAATTTAATGAAACAATGCCAATTTCACATATCATTCCATTATGAGACAACGAAGTTGTCTCAATATCTAATACAATAATATTTTCATATTTACTATAATCCATTCATTTCACCTTTTTACCTTTATATAAAAGATTTAAACTACTAAAAATATCACTTATTTTTACATTAGTTTTATATTTCTTAAATATCTTAGCAATATTAACTAATAACAAATAAGTATATCTATGTAATATAAGTGAAAAATTATTATCCATTTCACTTTTCATATCTATAATCAAATCATCAATTGAAGTTAACAACTCAGATTGTATATTCTGTATTAATTCACTAAACGGTAATTCATCTTTAATATTAGCAATATACTTCTTTAATTCCTTCTTTTTATTCTTTCTATTATCTTTTATATTTTCCTTTTTACCTTTTCCAAATACTATAACATCTTTATCACTCATCTTTTAATACCTCAATAATTAATTCTTTTTCTTTCTTAATAAAAAATATACCATAATCATCATAATTTAAAATACCAAACTTATCTTGATAAATTCCAATAAATTTAATTAGTTTTTTTACCAATCCCAACAAATTATTCATATCAAATGGCTCATCTAATAACCCCCATCTACCATAACTAACTTTCCTAAATTTATCACGATTAGTATATAACATAGTATTAATTACATTACGAGTTGTATGACTATGACCTGGAGTTTTATTAACTTCTTGTGTAATTTCAGCAGTTTGCATATGACCATTTTTTAATAAAATCTTCTTTATTTCCTCAACTATTATAATATCTTATAACACCTCATCATAAAAAGTAAAATCATACTTTTTTAATATATCAATCATTTGGTCATAATAAATTTTGGAATATCCAACATTTATTTTTTTATTTTTATATTCTATTATTAAGTTTATATATTTTTTAAAATTTAATATATCTACTTCAGTCATAAAATATTTATCTTTCTCAAATCCAGAAAATAAATCAATTAAATTCTGAGCCTTCTTTGCACCAACTCCTTTTATTTTTGATGAAATAAGATTCAGATCTCTTATATTAGCTAAGTCTCTTATTCTATAATATTTACATATTTCTTTAGCTAAAGTAAAACCCCATCCTTTAGCACAAGATATCGCACCTATCTCTCTTTCATTATCTGATATTTTTAATCTAAATAACTTGGTTAAATCTATCTTTTCACCTGAATGTTTCAAAATAGAAAGTATGAAATAGGTAGACCAATCTTTATCTGGCACAGGGACTATAGAAATTCCATATTTAACAATTGCCGCTGTTAAAGTACCAATCTTACTATTATCGTTTAATTGTGAGTAGACATCACTTATATTACCTTCAATTAATATAATATTCCTATCAAAATTTTCATTCATATTTATCATTTGTATAAATATTCTACCATCAATTATAGAAGCAAGAAAATCTTCTTTAGATTTTCGTTCAATACCAATATTACCATATCCTTCTTCATTTTTACATACATAATCTGAAACCTCCAAATATGCCGATTTTATTACAAAATTAAAACCGTATTGAATATTTTTAATTCTTAATAACTGTAACATATCCTTTGGTTCTGTATTTGATACTAATATTGTTTTCATAAAAAATCTACACTATTTATTTTAATCTTTTTTATTGTTTCATTTCTCAATTTTAATATATTTGATAATTTATCGTTTGAAGTTGATATAAAAGATTCGATTGAATTTATATTATTCTTTAGAAGTAAATTCAATCTCACATCTCCTACTCCTTTCAATCTTGATAATTCAATTATACCACCCGATATAATTGAATGTTTCGATCCTATATGTAATTCAGCTATGGGTTCTTTATGATTCACACATAAAATTGATGCAGCAGATAAATACCTATCAGCAGCTCCTTCCACTGTATATTTGTCTCCACTACTCATTTTAAAATCATTTCTGTCTAATCTGTATTTTGACATTAACTCCTTATTATATGTCAACGCAAAAATCTTAAATATATTATCAGTAAAATCAACACGAACATCACCAAAATAATGTACAAACTTCTTATAGACTTCAGGTCTTGCATCAACAAACTCTTTAGCATAATTAATTTTATCGGCATCAAATCTATAAGGAACAACAATACCCGCATATTCTGGAGCACTTGCTATTAGACAAAATAACTCAGCATTTGATAAATCATTTTTATCGTATAATGCGTTTTCCCAATGAACAACGGTCATCGGTTTTATCATCATCCGTGATGTCATCCTGCCCTTAAATGTTGATTCAATAACATTACCAACTCTAATAAATCTATGTTCAAGTAACCACTTTAATGAATTATTCAAGTCTTGCTTAGTAATAGATTTATCCATAAAATATGGCATAACCTTAACATATTTTGACTCACTATTTATAATCCCAGCTGTAATCCATTCTAACAATTTTTCTGTTAAGTTACTTTTTAATTGACTTTCTACTCTAAATGGTGTTTTTAATAATTCTATAATTTCCATTTTCTTGTTATTTGGACACAATAAATAAGCATATCCCATATCTGAAAGCCCAGGTCTACCTGCTCTACCCATAGTCTGTTCCAATCTTGACTTTGGTATTACTTCCTTACCAGTCAAATAAGAAAATTGAAATAAATCAAACATAACCACTATATCTGCAGGCAAATTCACACCCATAGCAAGAGTGGGTGTACAAGCTATGAGTTTAATTTTTCCTTCACGAAACATACTTTCTACACGAATTTTACTATCTTTCGACATACCAGCATTGTGCCATCCAATATTATGTAAATTTATTGCTTCATCTAATGAAACATATTTTCCAGCGAGTTCATACACCACATCTTTTGTTCTCTGCCTACTTGTAGTAAATATTAATAAAGTTTTATTAGGATATTTTCTCATTATATTCCTAACAATATCAACACGTGCCTTTAAATTTAATTTAGCATTATAATTCTCAGTATACATAACCAATTTAATACTCAATGGTACAGGTCTCTCACTCTTTTTTCCAAGAACAAGTTTGGTATTAAGCCAACTACTAAATTCCTTAGCATTA
>CAYVWW010000019.1:0-12705 GCA_964455605.1 uncultured Actinomycetota bacterium
CTGGGTGAAGGTAAGAAGGGAGTTGGGCTTATAGCTGTTCAGACTGCATCACCTATATTGCCGGTGGCAGTTAGCGGAACGAATAAAATAATCCAGAAGCCTCACAGGAGGATGTTTTTTCCAAAAATAAAGCTTATTATCGGGGATATTATTGATACTAAAGATATAATTAAAAAGCATGGTAAAAAAGAATCAGTGGACCTGGTGTTCCAGAAGACAATGAAAGAAATAAAAAAGCTGTATAATCTGATAAAGTAGAAAGATTATATTTAAATGGATGGAGTTTAAAAAATATGGAAGTAAAGATTGCTGAATATTCCGGGTATTGTTTTGGTGTTAAGAGAGCATTGAAGATTACCGAAGAAACAATTAATAAATACAGCGGCAGTGGAAGGAAAATTTTTACACTTGGCTCGATAATACATAATCCTGGTGTATCAAGGGAATTGTCAAAAAAAGGTCTTATATCCTTAAAGGATATAGATGAAATAGAAGATAAAAGCATTTTTATTATAAGGTCGCATGGGATGTCGCCTCATATGATAGATAAAATAAAAGAGAAAAAGGGCGTAGAAGTAATTGATACAACGTGCCCTATCGTAAAAAAAGCCCATTCGAAAGCCCATTCATTATCTAAAAATGGTTATTTCGTTGTAATAATAGGGAATAAAAACCATCCTGAAGTCCTGGGGATAAAAGGTTACGTTTTAAATGAGGACTTCATAGTTATTGAAGATGAAAAAGATGCAGACAAATTGTCTTTTAAAAAGAAAATAGGGGTAGTCGTTCAGACAACCCAGACAAAAGAGAAACTTCATGCAATAGTTGATAAATTGCTTGAGAAAACGAGGGAATTGTTTATAAACAATACAATATGTGATACGACTGAGAAAATGCAGGACTCTACTGCGAGATTGTCTAAAGATGTCGACATAATGATAGTGGTTGGCGGGAAAAACAGTGCCAACACAAAGCATCTTGTGGAAATATCGGAAGGGTTAAGTAACTCGACATATCACATAGAGAGCTATAAAGAAGTCAAGCCGGAGTGGTTCACAGGTAAAAGGAAAGCAGGTATAAGTGGTGGTGCTTCCACGCCTGTTAAAGATATAATAGATGTAAAAAAAGCTATTGAGCAATTATAGTATAAATAAGAACATAAAAACCTGCAGAAATAATTGTATTTTTTGCTTTATTAGACAGCTTCCAAAAAATCTGCGCCCTACTCTCTACATTAAGGACGACGATTTCCTGCTATCTTATATGTATGGTAATTTTATTACCCTTACGAATATCGGGAAGAAAGAACTTGATAAAATAGTAAGATACAGGTTGGAGCCGCTTTTCATTTCTGTCCACAGCACTGATAAGAATACGAGGGAAATACTTTTCGGCACTAAAAAGAGCATGAATGGAGTTGATAACCTTAAGTTTCTTGATGAAAATGGAATAAAGACAAATATACAGATTGTTCTTTGCCCGGGCATAAATGATGGCAAGGATTTATACAAAACCCTTCTTGCACTTGTGAGCGATTATAAGAACATATTATCTATAGGGATAGTACCTGTTGGTATAACGAAATACAATAATAACCGGAGTCTTAAGTCCTACAATAAGGAATTAGCAAAGGAAGTTATAGGTGGTATTAAAAAATTCAAGAAGGATTATAAATCATTAAAAGGAATTAGTAACATCCACATGTCTGATGAATTCTATGTTATGGGTGGAGTTCCTTTTCCACCATACAGGCAGTATAAGAATTTTTATCAAATTGAAAATGGCATAGGCAAGAGCGTATATTTCCTAAGGCAGGTAAGCGATATAGTAAAGGAAAATCATAATTTGTACTGTTCCATTGCAGTTAAAAATAAAAATGATAAAAAAAACCGCATATTGCTGGTAACGTCTGAATATGGAAGGGATATAATAAAGGCCGCCATTAAAATTACATTTGAAGAACTTGGTGACTGTGTGGAAAGGCGGTGTCTGGATATAGATATAATGGAGGTTAAAAATAATTTTTTTGGGGGGAATATTAAAATAACAGGAATCCTGAGCGGCGGAGACATAGAATCAAGTCTTAAAAAAATAGATGCAGACAAGTACTGCAGGGTTCTTATACCGGATAGCATTTTTAATGAAGATAATCTCTCTATTGATAATTATGAAAAAAATGATTTCAAAAAGATGGGTAAAAATGTAAAAATAATACCCGAGGATGGTTTCAGTTTTACAAAAGAAATATTTGCTGTTTTATGATTGCGGAGATTTTAATGAATGATGAAAATAAAATCGATATGCCAAAAGTTGCTATTGTTGGAAAACCGAATGTAGGCAAATCAACTCTTATAAATAGAATATGCAGGAAGATGGAAGCTATAGTCCATAACGAGCCAATGGCTACCCGTGATAGAAAATATTATGAAACAAGCTGGAATGGAAAAAACTTTTACTTAATGGATACAGGCGGGATTGACACGAAGCTAAAGGGTAATATAAATGCGCAGGTTTTTCTACAGGCAAAAAAAGCTATAGATGAATCGGATATAGTAGTTTTTATTGTGGATTTAAAGCAGCCACTTTCTCCACTTGATGAGGAAATAGCTTCGATATTGAGAAAGACTGATAAAGAAATTATCTTTGTCGGGAATAAATGCGATGGAAAAGATAGGAATTTATACACTGAAGATTATTTGAAATTCGGATTTGGATATCCGATTAAGATATCTGCATTAAATGGAATAAATATAGGAGACCTTCTGGATGAAATGGTCAGGAACTTTAAAATTAGTACGGAAGAAGAAGGGATTTACGAAGACAGTGAAAAAATTCCGAGCATATGCATACTTGGAAGGCCGAACTCGGGAAAGTCTACTCTTTTTAACGCTATAATAAGTGACGACAGAGCAATAGTTGATGAAGTTGAGGGGACTACGAGGGATAGCATAGATAGCATAGTTAAAATTGACGATAAAAACTACAGGTTCATAGACACGGCAGGAATAAAAAGAAAAAAAGGTAAGATGGAGGGGCTCGACTATTACAGTGAGATAAGAACAGTAAGGTCTATAGAAAGCTCTGATATAGGGCTGGTACTTATTGATTGCAGCAGGGAAGTAGCGGTTCAGGATGTAAAAATAATTGAGATGTGTATAGAAAAAGGGGTAAGCATATGCGTAGTTTTTAATAAGGTTGACCTTGTTGACAGGGAGTCAATTGAAAGTATTATAAAAATGTTTGACCTAAAGCTGAAATTTGCTAAATATCTTCCATTTTTAAAAGTGAGCGCTTTAAATGGGAAGGGCATAAAGGATATAATAAAAATGATTGATCTACTTGTTAAAGAAAGAGGAAAGAGAATATCGGAAAGCGATATTACTAATTATTTCAAGAAACTGCAAAGGGAAAAAGAAGGTATTTATTTTAAAGGGAAACAGTTTAAGATAAAATTCATAAGGCAGATTAAAACATCCCCGCCTGCTTTTCTTGTTTTCTCAAATATCAACGCGAAAAAGAGGGTAAATTTAGAGAGATATATAGAAAACAGCATAAGGGATAAGTTTGGTTTTGAAGGAACACCTATTTTTTTTAAATTTAAATATTAAGAATATTAAGGCAAAAAATAAAAAAATGGATAAGAAAATAAGCATAACTATAATAGGGGCAGGGAGCTGGGGGACAACCTTATCGGTAATACTCTCAAGGAAAGGTTATGATATAAATCTCTGGACAAGGAGCAAAACGACATATAGTGAAATCAAGGATTTAAGGACCAATAACAGCTATACGGGTAATTTATATATACCGCATAATGTAAAACCATTTGCTAACATAAAAAGCGGTTTTGGATATCCGGAAATAATAATTTTTGCAGTTCCTTCTCATGTTTTAAGAGAGATAATTACGAAATTCTTTGATGTATTAAAGGAAAGAAGCAGTAAAATAAAATGCGTACTTAATGCTGCAAAGGGAATTGAGGTAGGGACTGATATGAGGCTATCCCAGGTAATGGAACAATGCCTTCCGGAAAAATTAAAGGATTTGATATGTGTATTATCGGGCCCCAATATAGCATCAGAGATAGCTTCGGGGCTACCGAGCGTTTCTGTAGTGGCATCACGTGAAAAAAGCTTAACGAAATATATACAGAATCTATTTTCGAGCGATAAATTCAGGATATACACTAACAGTGATATTATTGGAGTTGAAATCGGCGGCTCAGTAAAAAATATTATAGCAATTGCAGCAGGAATATCAGACGGGCTCGGGTATAAAGCTAATACCAAAGCATCTATTATAACACGTGGTTTATACGAGCTTACTAAATTTGGAGGAAAGCTTGGTGCAGAGCCGGCAACTTTTTCGGGAGTCGCGGGTATGGGCGACCTTATAGCAACATGTATAAGTAAAAAGAGCAGGAACAGGTATTTTGGAGAAAGGATAGCCGGCGGGGAAAAAACAAATAGAATATTGAAAGATATGTATATGGTGGCAGAAGGTGTAAAGACTACAAAAGCCGTATATGATATTGCAGAAAAGATGAATATAGAGATGCCCATTACAGAGTGCATTTATAATATAATCTATAAAGGATTAAAGCCAGCTGAATCAGTGAAAAAACTAATGAATAGAAAGTTTAAATCTGAGGTTGAAGATATAATTTGAACTTAAAACTTTACTATTCAATGGGGTTATCTTAAAATAGAGAAGACGGGACGTGGCGCAGTTTGGCTAGCGCACCAGTATGGGGTACTGGGGGCCGGAGGTTCAAATCCTCTCGTCCCGACCATTAATGAGTATGATTCAAGCTATTTAAATATATTAGTAAAAAGATTTTTAAATATAGGGTAATATATAACAAATGGAAAAAGAATCAATAAATAGCGAAACAGAATCCATAAAGGGTGGAACCGAGGAATACAAGGAAGCTATCTCCAGGGATATAATTAAAGATATAAAGAGGATGTCCCCGGGTAAAATAGGCCTTGTTATAATAAAAGGCCCGAATGTAGGGGATAAATTCTTAATTAATAAAGCGACAATTACAATTGGGAGAACCCCGGAATCTGATATTTTTCTTGATGATATTACAGTTTCAAGGAAACATGCGGAAATTGTGAAAACTAAGGATGGTTTTGTATTAAAAGATTCAGGTAGTTTAAATGGAAGTTATTTAAATGGAAATATAGTCGAAAGCGCTGTCCTTAATAGCATGGACAGGATACAGATTGGCAAATATATGTTTTTATTTTTTAATTCTGAAGAAAATATTTAAATAAAGTTTTTTATGAAAAAGAATAAACCGAAGAGTAAACCTGAAAAGAAATATCTTACTATAAGTAAGGTCGTAAAAAACTTAAAAAAAGTATACCCGGATCTAAGCAGTAGTAAGCTTAGATTTCTGGAGTCAGAAGGTCTTCTATCTGCAAAGCGGTCATCAAATAAGTATAGAATTTATTTTAAAGAAGATATAGAAAAAATAAATTTCATATTAAAAATGCAGAGGGATTTCTACATGCCTCTTGAGGTAATCAAGCAGAAGTTGAAGTCAAGAGAATATAAGAAATTCGTTGATGGAAGCAACGTTCCAATAGAAAATATTCAGATTAAACTTGGTGAAGAGTTTAAAACGGACCACGAACCGGAGTTATTTTCTATTTTAGAAATAAGCAAAAAATTCAAATTACCACAATCTTATATAAAGGAATTTATAGAAAACGATATCGTTGACTGGAAAGAAGAGAATGGAAGATATCTGATAAATTCTGATGATGCGGAAATATTAAGTATAGTAAGCAGCTTGTCAAAATATGGAATTCATGTTAAGCATTTAAAGCTGTTCGAAAATTTTGCCAGTCGTTCATCAGCGTTCATACAGCAGATTATACTACCACTTCTTATGTCAAATAAAAAAGAGGAGCACCTGAGGGCTCTGAAAAATGCTAATAAACTTGAAATAATGCTTTGCGATTTACAGGAAAATTTAATTAAGAAATTGAATAGGAAGTTTTTAGAAAAATACAAATGATAAGCAGGAATTCTTCGTTTTCACAAAGGAGACAAACAAATATATATGGTATATATAGGATATTTTTATTTCTCCTTATTTTCTTTTTAACCACTTCATTTTTCATTTTTTTTAATAACAGTAATATTTATTGCAATCCTGACGTTGCAAGCTTAGATATTGCTAAATATGATGAAGATATTGATATTAGCGCAGATTCCGCAGTAATTGTTAATTATGAAACGGGAGATATATTGTGGGAGAAGAATTCCTCGGTCAGTATGTATCCGGCAAGTTTAACAAAAATGCTATCATCGATTATCGCTATTGAAAATATCGATAATATTGAGGAAATAGTTGAAATTTCGGATAACGCAGCTGGAAGAAATCATTCAGCTTTTACGTTCAGGGAAGGAGATAAAATAAGTCTAATTGATCTCTTAAAAGCTGCTCTTATTAGTTCGCATAATAATGCAGCTATTGCGATTGGTGAGCATGTTTCGGGTAACCTTGAAGATTTCGTAAAGTTGATGAATGCAAAGGCGGTTGAGATTGGCGCTGAAGATTCTTTTTTTGAAAATCCCAATGGTCTGGACGATGAGTTCCCATCACATAAATCAACTTCACTGGATATGGCAAGAATTGCTTCCTATTGCATGAGAAATAAGCTTTTTTCAGAAATAGTAAATACCCGTAAAGATATAATAAAATTAAATGATAAAGAAATTGAGATAACGAATACAAATGACCTCCTTGGTAATGGTTGCATAAGGGGAATAAAAACAGGATATACTAATAATGCCGGTTATTGTATGGCGATTTATTCCGTAAAAAATGGGATAGAGTTTATTACTGTAGTCCTGAAAAGTGATTCTGAGAGTGATAGGAATAGTGACGTAAACAAACTGGTAGACTGGGCATACGATAATGTCGAGTATGTAAAAATAGTTGATTCGAATGAGCCTGCTTTGTCAATGAAAGTTGGAGGCCAGACTAAATTAGATGTCGAGCTTTATCCTGAAAATGACTGCGTAGGTCTTATAAATGAAAACGGCGATGAAATTAACTTCGAAAATAATTTGTATAGCGGCGTAGATTTGCCGGTAGGAGAGAATGAAATTCTCGGATCGGAGAGCGTGTTTGTAAACGGCAGGGAAATCGAAGAGATTAACCTTGTCTCGCATGAAAGCATAGGTGAGGGATATATACACCAGGATTTATCAACATCTGAATACAGGCAAAAAGTATTCATAATAGTATTGTTAATGGTATTTTATTTTTTGATTATTATAACTATAATAGTTAAAAATTTATTACAAAAAAGGTTTTTATGAAAAATTGGAGGTAAATTAAATTGATTTTTAAAAAAGATAATGCAAGTAACATTACATCAGTTGCCGTAATCATACTTTTGATTATTTCAGTTATTTTTATTACAGCGCTTGCAGGCTGTAAGACGCAAACGGGAGATGGCGTTGAGCCGGATGTGACAGATGCCGTGGAAGACGGAGATAGAATAACTGATGACGATGGAGATGACATGGCAGCAGGTGATGATGAAGATAAGGTAAGAGGGACGGAAATAATAGGTGATATAAATATTTTAAGTGGGCTTGAGATTTCAGATACTGTTAATAATAGCAGACCGGTCGCAGTAATGGTTGAAAATAGCCCGGATTCAAGGCCACAGTCAGGACTTATTAATGCTGATATAGTTTTCGAGGTAGTAGACGAAGGTGGGGTAACCCGTTATGTAGCTGTTTTTTCTTCGAATGACGCAGACATAATCGGTCCCGTTAGGAGCGCAAGGATATATTATGCTGAGATAGCAAGAAGTTTCGATCCCATTTATACGTTCTGGGGCACCTATCCGGAATGTTTTGATGCAATAAAAACAATGGATATGGATGTTCTTGATGCCAATCAGATGGGTATTGTCCCGAGCACTGACTCTGGATGGAGAGATTACAACAGGAGCAGCATTACCGAGCATACCGCTTTTATGTCTATTGATGGAATTATGGAAGATGCGTCTGGTGCCGGCTACTCTCTTGATGGTGGGCAGTCTCCTTTAAGATTTAAAATAGATGCAGTTGATTCTGAAAAAGGAGATATTTCGGACGTATCAATAAATTTTTCTTCGGAAGGCTATAAAGTTGATTTTGCTTATGATTCAGAAAGTAATGAGTATCTTAAATATATCGCAGGTTCTGCGCACAAGGATTATGATACAGGAAAACAGATTTCCGTTAATAACGTTATAGTGATGATAACCAATATAGATGGGCCAATCGATGAAGCTGGCCATATGGTTGTGAGAACTACCGGGACAAGCGATAACGGAAAAGCATTCTTCTTTATGGATGGAAATGTTATTGAAGGAACCTGGGAAAGGAACTCAATCTTTGAGCCGTTTACATTCAGGGACGGTGAGGGGAGTGTAGTATTGTTTAACAGGGGTTCGACCTGGGTATCAATGATACAGAGTGAAGACAGGGTTTCATATTAAATAATATAAATTAATATATATTTTAATTTTATCTTGGATTTAAACACTGAAAAAAGTTTAATAAAAAATAATATACTCGGAAAAGAATTATTCAGCAAGGAATCCATAGAGAAGAGGGTCTATGAGCTGGGAAGGAAGATAACTGAGGATTACGCGAACAAAGAACTTATTCTTGTCAGCGTCCTAAAAGGTGGGGTTATATTTTTAGCAGACTTAATTAAGCAGATAGACCTCCCACTAAGCATCGATTTCATGAGTATATCCACATATGGCATAGACGATACTTCTACGGGCGTGGTAAAAATAACTAAAGACCTTGATCAGCCAATCGAGGGGAAAGATGTACTTATAGTCGAAGATATTATTGATACCGGGTTGACTATAAGTTATCTTTTAAGGAATTTGAAATCAAGGGTCCCAAGGAGCATTGAATTATGCACTCTTCTTGATAGGGATGTAAGAAGGATATCTGATATATCTATAAAGTATATAGGATACAAAATAGGGGAGAAGTATATAGTTGGTTATGGTCTTGATTATAAACAGAAATTCAGAAACCTGAGTTCTATTTATGAATTAAAACTGGATACGGTAAAAAAAGACATAGAATCGTTAAAAAGTAGCTAGTTCACTGATTAATTTTTAATTTCCTTCTTTGTTCCAATATATTACAAATTTTTAACATGTAATATAATATAATTAATTATTTTTTATACGGCAGATTTAAATAATACCTGAATTATATTTTTACATACATAAGATGAAAAGCAATAAAAAAAACAATATGATTAAAATGAGACTTGAAGGTGTTAGGATAGAGATGCCCTCGCAGAAGCCCATTCTTCTTTTAAGGGAAGATAACGGCAACAGGTATCTACCCATATGGATAGGCCCTTATGAGGCTTCAGCAATAGCTCTTGAGCTGTCAAATATAAAAACTCCTCGTCCCATGACACACGATTTGATAATTAACATAATAAATGACTTAAAGATTAAAGTTAATAATATAGAAATAATGGATATAAAGGATAATACTTTCTATGCGATAATAAATTTAATAGACATAGATAAAAAGATTATAAAGGTAGACGCAAGGCCCTCTGATGCTATTGCGACTGCGGTAAGAATTAAGTGCGATATTTTTGCAGCAGAGCATGTTCTTGAATCGGGAGGCCTCGAAATACAAACAATAGATGAAGAAGTAAGCAAGTTTAAGGATTTCCTCAATCATATTAAGCCTGAGGACTTTAATAAAAAATGATTATTCTTTAGGTTTATAATCCATCTAATGACTTAAAAGATAAACTAACTAATGCTAAACTCAAATGATTATCCAATTATTTTTTTATTGACTTTGACTTCTTTAAATTTTAAAATTACATTAAGGTAATTACATTAATGTAATTAAAATTACAATAATGTAAAAATTATGATAATTGTTTAGGCGCAGGCATAAAATGAATGATTATGTAATAAAAAAAGTATATGGCTCAATGGAAGCTTGTAAGATTATAGGGATCACCTATAAGCAGCTTGATTACTATGACCGGTCAAATTTCATAAAGCCTTCTGCTAATGGAGCAGGTGGTTATGGAAGCAGGAGAATGTATAGTTTCAGTGATCTTATGAAGCTTAAAGTTATTAAAAAGTTGCTTGAAGCAGGAATAAGTCTGCAAAAACTAAGAAAAACAAAGAATTATCTTGATGAATATGATGGAACAGGCAGCAGTGACAGTTTTCTAAAACAAACTTTAATCTCTGACGGAAGTACCGTTTATGCTTGCAATTCAGATAGCGAAATAGTGGATACGTTAAGAAGCGGCCAGGGTGTTTTTGGAATAGCCCTGGGGAAAGTTTATTCAGATTTAAGCGGAGATATAGAAAAATTTTTATTTAGAAATAATAGAGGAGGGGATTTAATAAAAGAAAGTCCGGTTTTTAGCGAAAAAGGTAATATATGAAGCCGGCAGGGGGCTAATTATTATGGGAAAAAGTGCATTAAATTTAAAATATCTTACAGTCGACAGTGAAATAAGGTTCGCTCATAGAAGCGAAAGAGAGTTTAGTAAAATACTGGATTTCTACAAGATAAGATGGCAATATGAACCAAGAACTTTTGTTCTGGAAGTGGACAGCGACGGCAATCCTTTTTTAAGTTTTACACCTGATTTTTATCTTAACGATTTCGATATCTACATAGAATTAACTACTCTTAACCAGAAACTTGTGACAAAGAAAAATTATAAGATAAAAAAATTAAGGGAGTTATACCCTGAAATAAATGTTAAATTGTTTTACAAAAAGGATTACCATAGCTTACTTTTTAAGTATCTAAATAAGTAGTATCTTTTTGATATCCAGGTCATTACAATACAACTTTTATTTCAATATTGTAAGTTTATTCTTTTCTTATTTGATTTCTTCAGCTAAAATTTTTTTAATCCATATTTTATAATAGTTTAAATTTCAAAAATAATAATTAATGAATAGAAAAGGTAAGAGAAGTAATTTTAGTAAAATAAAAGAAGATAATGGTAGCCTTAAAGGTGATGTAAAGGGATTATTTAGCAAATATGGCACTATTAAGGGTAAACCTACAATATGGGGAGCTATAAGGATAATACTTGTAAAACCAGGCGTTCAGGCCCTTATATTCTACAGATTTTATCGTTTTCTTTATAAAATCAGTCTAAGATTAGTAGCGGAGATTTTATGCAGAATAAATTTTTTCTTTAATGGAGCAGAAATAGACCCGGGCGCTGAAATTGGTTCTGGATGCAAAATATGGCATTCTGCAGGAGTAGTGATAGGAAGAGGCGTAAAAATAGGTAATAACGTCAGCATATTTTCAAATGTAGTTCTTGGTGGGGTAGGGCATTCTATTTTTCATCATGGAAATCCCGGTTATCCTGTAATTGGAAATAATGTTATTCTTTATTCTAACGTTACCGTAGCTGGTCCCATAAAAATTGGTAATAATTCAGCAATAGGAGCTAATTCTGTCGTTCTTGAGTCTATTCCAGATAATTGTATGGCTGCTGGTTGTCCGGCCAGGGTAATAAAAAAGTAACTAATTTTAATAAATAATTTATTAAAATTAGTTATCCTCATTTTTTTTATTTTTATTATTATCATTATATTTTTACGACTTTATATATATTTTATTTTTTTATATAAATTAAACTTTTAAATATAAAATAATAATTTATTCTATTAACCTCCATAAACAAATTTATAACAGAAAGTTTTAATGGGGAAGCGCTAAATTAAAGGCATATATTAAAGGTATTAATATATGATTAAAATAAAAAATAATTATTAAGGATGATATTTATGGTTATTATTTTAATAATAACAAAAGTTTACATAATGTATATTATCGGAAGTTATATATATTATTTAATTATAGCGTAATTATGCTTATTTAATTCAGATTAGACAATGAATGACATGTTTGAAGCTATCTATTTATCAGTACTTCCGAATCCAGACTCTCCCCTGTCGGTATCATCGAGATTTTCGACAATTTCAATATTTGCCTTCTCAACTTTTTTTATAACCATCTGGCATATTTTATCACCTTTTTTTATCTGGAAATTACTTGAGGGATCAAAATTAATTAATATAACGCATATTTCACCCCTGTAGCCAGAGTCTATTAAGCCCGGCGAATTAACAACACCTATACCATTTTTAGCTGCAAGTCCCGATCGTGGCTGTATGAATCCTGCGTATCCTTCGGGTATCGATACTTTAATACCTGTAGGTATTCTTTTTCTTTCAAGGGGCTTTAAATTGCAATCTATAGAGCTATAAAGATCCATTCCAGCATCATTCTTATGGGCATATTCAGGTACAGGAATAGAGCTGTCAATTATTTTAATTTTTAGGTTAATCATTAATAATTAAATAAAGAAAAATATCCTAATTTAAATATTATTTAGAATTATACTATTCAGATTCAATTATAGGAATGATTATAGTTGAATTTCCAGGTATGTAATCAATTGAATCAAGATTATTCATCCTTTTTATCTCACTTACAAACTTTGTCTTATTGCTCTTGTCAGTGTACTTATCTGCGAGGTCATCAAGCGTTATACCTTTTTCAAGCATAACTTTGCTGTATCTTGCTATATCGATTCCTTCAAATTTATACCTGTTTATATATATTGCTGATATAACA
>CAYVWW010000020.1:0-6665 GCA_964455605.1 uncultured Actinomycetota bacterium
GTATGTCTCAAGCATAACATTCATATCCTTATTCTTTACTTTCATCCAGGAGCACCATCTTTCGATTTCACCGGCTTTTTTATCTTCCAGTAGCAGGATAAATATGAGCCGCCATTTTTTTATTTCTTCTCCTTCCCTGCCATATAATTCCTTAAGCTTCTCGTAATGACTTAAAATATTTTTCACTCTTCTTATAAATGCAGGGGTTACCTTTACCTTTATTCCAATCTTCTTCAGGGCACCCAGATCTGCCAGTCTCTTAATGGCCTCAATGGGATTGTCTTCACTAAATATTGAGATTAGCTCGTCCCTTATCCTTACACCATTCAGCCTGGAAACTATATCCATATCTATCGTAGTTCTGGCAAGCTTCTCTGTCTGGCTGTCCATTTTAAAACCCAGCCGTTTTTCAAATCTTACCGCCCTGAAAATCCTTGTGGGGTCTTCTATAAAACTCATCTTGTGTAAAACTCTTATCCTTTCGTTTTTTAAATCTTCCCTGCCGCCAAAGAAGTCAAGAAGCTCGCCGCGATTTTTCTTATTTAGAGAAAGGGCCATAGTATTTATGGTAAAATCCCTTCTTGAAAGATCCTGCCTTATATTTCCAAATTCTACCGTTGGAAGAGCAGCAGGGCTTTTGTAATACTCTATCCTTGCACTGGCTATATCTATATGTCTTCCATCTTCAAGTACGATAACCGATGTGCCGAATTTCTTATGGGTTTCGAGTTTACACTTCATTTTTTTTGAAAGCTCTTTCCCGAATTTTATTCCATCACCTTCCACCACTATATCTATATCAAAATTGGGTATTTTAAGAAGCGCATCCCTAACAATTCCTCCCACAAGATAGGCATTATATTTCATGACCCTTGCCGTACCCGAGATTTTATCCAGTATCCTCCTGACTCCCGGAGGAAAAACCTCCCACAGGTTTTCAAAACTCCTTCCATGCAGGAATCTTAATATATCCTTCCTCGTAACTATTCCTATAATCTTTTTCTTCTCTATAACAGGTACTCTTCCAATACCATTTTCAATCATCAGCTTCTGAATATTCCCAATTGTCGAATCCGGATTTACCTTTACGATACCATGAGACTTAAAACCCTTTACCGGTGCATGTGAAAGCCCGTGGCTTATAGCCCTGTCCACATCCTTCCTGGTTATTATTCCTACAAGATTATTGCCCCTGTCCACTATAGGTATACCTGAATGGCCATATTTCTTAAGTATCTCGCTGACTTTAGAAATGCTCACGTCCTCATTTACTATCTTTACGGGATAAGACATCACATCCCTTGCCAGCAATGGTTCTTTTATGTTCTCCTTTAAAGAGCCAATAATCCTCTTTTCTATCTCCTTAAAACTTAAATCATTTACTACTGCAGAAGCCGCCTGGGGATGGCCCCCTCCTCCAACCATTTTAAGAACTATGGATACATCCACTTCCTTACTGTCACTTCTTGCCACCACATATGTTTTCCCTTTCATCTTAACCCAGCAAAATGCCGTATCGACATCCTCGATCTGCGACATTTTTCTTGTAAGGACCGACAGACCTTCGATATATTCAGGCACTTCCGAGCTTGACAGTAATATCTCTGTCTCATTAACCTTTATTTTCCTGCAATTCATTATTAATTTTTCCAGGAGACGATGCTGTTCGCTGGATAGGGAAAGATTCAGAAACCTCAATACCTCAAGAAGATTGGATTCTTTTTCCATAAGAAATGCAGCTGCCCTTAAATCTTCAGGAGTAGAACCTGGATAAGTAAAAGAACCTGTATCCTCATAAATCCCGAGAGTAAACAAAGTTGCCTCAAGCGGAGATATATATATTTTTTTATCTTTTATAAGATTTACCATGATCGTCGTAGTAGATCCGGCTTCCATTGAATTATTAACCGTTGCTTTTAAATCTCCTGCTGATTTATTATGGTGGTCATATATTATAATTTCGACACCCCTATTATCCAGCGCCTTTTTTACATCGCCAAGCCTGGAAGCAATCTTCGTATCAACTACAATAATCCTCTTTACCTTTTTGAAATCAACCGATCCTGAATCGAGAAGCGGCGGAAGCTCATCTTCGTAGAGTGAAATAAACTTCCTTACATTCTGGTTTATGGCACTTGGCAATATTATTTTAGCTTCTGGATATATCTTTTTTGCTGCAATCATGGCAGCAAAGGAGTCGAAATCAGAACTTATATGAGTGGTAATTATTTCCATGTAAACCCTGGAAAATTAAATTTAGCTTTACTGTCTTTTATGAATCATTTACTGCAATCATCCAGTTTTTTTTACTCTCCGGCCTCTTCAACATATTTATCATAGCAAACTATTTCAGTAAGTGCTTTCCTGCCCTTAAGCTCTCCTTCTTCAGCCGGAACACCCAGCGGTGTTATTGCCACAACTCTTACATCTTCAGGAATATCAAGAAGATCCTTTACCAGCTTCTCCTTGAAAGCTCCTATCCAGCAGGTCCCCAGACCCCTTTCAGTTGCAGCCAGCATCAGGTGTTCCATTGCTATCCCAACATCTATGGGGTAACTATTCATATAGCCCCCCATCAGCTCATACGCTTCGCTTTCCCTTGCACACGCTACCACCAGGATAGGGGCTTCAGAAAGGAAAGTCTGATTATTGCAGGCAATAGCAAGATCATTAATTTTCTTCTTATCCTTAATCACTATTAATTTCCAGGGCTGTAGATTCTTTGCTGATGGAGCTTTCCTGAAAGCTTCCAAAACATAATTTAGGTCTTCTTCTTTTACTTCCTGTGGTTTATAAGACCTTATGCTTCTCCTTTTTTTTATAAGATCCATTAAACTGTTAAATTGTTTCACGCTACATTACCCCCTTAGACGACAATTTTATTGTAGCAATAAATTCAAGCGATGCAAATATTATAACCTTCAGGGTATGGTGCTTTTGCAAGTATGCATGAAAAAGTTTTAGCTTATTGAAAAATAACTATAATATTCAAAAACACCATCCTGCCTTCCTGAGCCCTATTACCTACTTTTGATATGAAACTCTGTTCCTGTATAATTCCATAATCCTGAGGGTTATATCGCCCGGAATTCTTTTACCACATTCAAACCTGTCTACCTTTTTTACAGGAACTATTTCCGCAATTGAACTTGTCTTAAATATCTCGTCTGCCTTTACAAAATCCCCGTAATAAACTTTTCTCTCCCTTACTCTTATTCTATTTTCCCTGCAAAGGTCAATCACTGCTTTTCTTGTTATACCCGGAAGTATATTCTGGGTAAGCGGCGGCGTGAAAACGGTATTTCCTTTAACATAAAAAATATTGCTTGAGGCGCCTTCAAGAACCAGGTGGTCTTTCGTAAGAAATATTGCCTCTTTTGCTCCGTTTCGCTGTGCCTCATCCTTTGCATAAATATTTTCAAAATAATTAATAAGCTTATGCGGATAAAGAGGGTTGCCCATAGACGGCCTTCTTATTGAAGAAGAAATGATTTTTACTCCCTCTTTATAATCAACGCTATCCTGGCTCGCGATCTTCTCTGCAATTACGATAAGGGAAGGCCTGTAGCTGCTGCTAAAATAAAGGCCTGCTCCATGGATGCCCCTCGTTACTATTACTTTCACAAAGGCATCCGTTCTGTCAAGATTGTTCCTTGCTATAGTTTTTTTTATAGCTTCATTTATGTACTCTTTATCAAAGGTAAGATTATATCTTAAGACCCTCATCGAGTTTAAAAGTCTGTCAATGTGGTCTGCAACCATAAATACGGAGCCCCTGTAACTTTTCATTGTTTCATAAAGGCCGTCACCATATAAAAAGCCCCTGTCCTTAACAGATAGCATGGCTCTGTTATCGGCAGCCATTTTCCCGTTTATAAAAATATAACCGCACATATGGATCCCTTAAATTAGCTTATGTTTTTTATAGTAATTCTTCAAGGTTTTTAGCTGCAAAAAACCTCAGTGTCTCTTCAAGCGCAATTCCCTTATCCAGAGTTTCATTATATTCTTCAAGCGGAACCGAATCCTCTACTATGCCTCCGCCTACATTATAATAAAATTTATTGTTTTTAATGACAAATGTCCTTATGACTATATTCAAGTCAGTTGTTGAGTCAATACCTATATAACCTATCGAACCGGTATAGACACCTCTCGCTGCCAGTTCCATTTTATCAATAATCTCCATTGCCCTTATCTTTGGCGTACCCGTTATCGAACCTCCGGGAAAAGATGCTTTCAGTATGTCAGAAATATCTATCCCTTTCATTACCTTCCCTACAACCGTTGAAACAGAGTGAAAGACCCTTGCATATTTCTCTATTACCGCATGTTCTGATACTTTAATGGTCCCATAATAACAAAACTTTCCCAGGTCATTTCTTTCCAGGTCAACAATCATATTTAGTTCCGCCCTGTCCTTGATGCTTTCTTTTAAATCTTGCATATTCTTATAATCATCACGGGAATCCCTGCCTCTGGGCCTGGTACCTTTTATGGGCCTTGTCTGTATCATGTCACCTTTTAAAAACAAAAATCTTTCCGGTGATGAGCTACCTATGCTAAAATCAGGGAATTTTAAAAAAGCCGAGAAAGGAGCGGCATTTTTTACCCTCAATATATAATAAAGGTCCATTGGCTCTACGGGCAGTTGCGACTCGAATCTCTGGCTAAAGTTTGCCTGATAAATATGCCCGTCGTGTATGTATTCTTTTATTCTGGCTGCCTTCTCGATATAACTGTCCCTGCAAATATTTGAATCAAGCTTGATCCCTGGAATATTCTTACTGTGGTACTTCCTTACTATATCTTTTTTTATATTACGGCTAACTCCGGCGCTGTTCTCTAAAACCTTCAAGTTCTTATTTATACTTAACTGTATTTTTTCTACCAGGTCTTCGTCTCTTATCTTTGAATCAATATAGTCATCTTCGTTATATAAAAACATGGAGCTATATTTATCATCCCTGTCTTTTTTATCTTTAGGACGTTTTCCCCTCAAGGGAAAATTCCTTATAAAATACCACTTCCTTTCCCTATGGCTGTAAGCAAGCAACCTGTCAAAATAAGCAAGATAAATAAGGGGGATATCTATGTCATCAACCACATTCGCAGGAAGAGACTCAATATAGTTTTTCAAGTCGTATGAGAAATAACCTATAAATCCTCCCCTGAAATCGGGTAAAACCTTTTTGTTACTTTCCGCTACGTCCCTTACTCTTTTTCCTTCTACATATACTACTTTTATATTTTCTTCATCATCCCCTGGAAAACTGTAAATATAATCTCTTATATTCTGCTTTAAAAAAGATAAAGGGTGCTGATAGGAGCAGTAGCTAATTCCTGAAGAAGTACTTAAGAATTCATTCCTGATTCCATGGCTTTTCACAACTATTTTTGGGTTCCAGGCAACATAGGAAAACTTCGAATATTTGCTACCGGCGAGGCTGCTGTCGAGAAAACACATATAGTCGTCATTTCTCAGTACATAAGCTGCATCCTGGGGTTTAATTTTTAAATTAACAGCTGATATTGTGGAAAGAATTTTCATAAATTTATGAAGTTCTTGAGTATCTCCAGCCCCTGTGGTGTCAGGAAGGATTCGGGATGGAACTGTATACCTTCCAGCCTGGATTCTTTATGCCTTACTCCCATTACTATACCATCCTTAGTCCAGGCAGTTATTTCCAGCTCTTCCGGAATGGAGTCCTTTTTTAAAATAAGTGAGTGATACCTCGCTGCCTTGAATGGGTTTTTTACACCGGTAAAGATAGTTTTTCCATCATGATAAATCTCTGATGTTTTTCCGTGAATCACTACTCCCGAATTAATTACCTCTGCACCAAATACTTCTCCGATACACTGATGCCCGAGACAGACTCCAAGTATAGGTATCTCCTTATAAAAACTTTTTATTATCTCCTTCGACATACCGGCGTCTTCGGGCCTTCCGGGACCGGGGGAGATTACTATTCTTGATGGAGACATGCTTTTAATTCCATCAACCGTTATTTTGTCATTTCTTCTTACCTTTATATTCTCACCAAGGATCCCAAGGTATTGAACCAGATTGAAAGTAAATGAGTCATAATTGTCTATCATGAGGATGTCTATTTTTTTTATTTTTGTCGCTGTTTTCATTTTTCCGCCTTTTAGGTTGACTTCGTTCCTGCAATTTTAATATATGCGATTGTATTCACAAATCTGCACTAAACCTTTTTATAATAAATGGCAGCGCTGTTTCTGTAAATAGAAATTATATTAGAAGCAGCCAAAAATCTCAAAAAGATTATTTTTTCAATAAGGGATCTTTTAGAAAACAGCTTTAATTGAGGATTTTTTTAATAAAATCTACTTTTTCAAAGTAACTATCAAATGAAAATATCGCATAGTAATAATTCTCTAATGGTATAATTAAATATACCAGTCCTTTTAATCCTTGCCATCCGAATATTCGAGTATATCCCCTGGCTGGCATTCCAGGTTCCTGCATATGGCATCCAGTGTCGAAAATCTGATTGCTCTTACCTTACCGGTTTTAAGGTTTGATAAATTTACTATCGATATGCCTACTTTTTCTGCCAGCTCGCCTAATTGCATTTTTCTATCTGCAAGAACCCTGTCAAGTCTGATTATTATCGCCATATGAAACCCCTCCTTAAAGT
>CAYVWW010000020.1:6675-12538 GCA_964455605.1 uncultured Actinomycetota bacterium
CTGTTAATACCATAGCTCCGTCTATTGAAAAGACCACATCAACATTTTCAATTTCCAGTGTGTTGATTATTGCCAGTGCTGTTATTCCTTCTGCAATACTTAAAATAATCGAACCTGCTATAAGGACAATACCCATTGTTAAAAGTCTCCTTGAGTTACTTTTTTCAAAAGGCTTGTCGCTCACAATAGTTTTTAGAATTAACCTTAAATTATGCGCAATTATCATGAGTATTAAATAAATAACAGTTACCGATGGGAGTATGGCCTGCAAGAAGGGCTTTAAATTAATATTACTATATAAATCCGGATCAATATTATATCTGATTACCCCGCCTATTGTAGAAATAGACCATCCCTCCTGTATTCTTGATACTACAAAAATGTTCTCGGGAACAAAAAAAGTTGCTATAAAGAATAAAAAACTAATTGCTCCTAAAACTAATGCAGCCCAGAAAACTATATCAAAAATTATCCTGGTTACTCCTGCTAGTTTCTTCAGCTTTGTTTTATTAATATCCATTTATAGACCTCCTTTCATATAGAATTCAATAAAATACGAGTTTATTTTAATATAAAATTTAATATTTGTAAATTAAAATTTATCGATAATTATTAAATAATTATTGTTTAAGATTAAATTATTTATCTTTTAAAAAACACCGGCTAATAATTTTATAAGTTAATTCATCCTTCCTATAACAAGAATAAAAGAAAACATTGACTCAAATAATTCCAGAGCAGATAATTAATAGAAGCTATATGATATAACTACTGTATATAAAATTTTTTTCTTATGATAAAGGTAGAAAACCTTACAAAAAAGTTTGGTGATATAACAGCAGTTGAAAATATATCGTTTGATATAGGTGAGAGTGAAATCTTTGGATTCCTTGGACCAAACGGTGCCGGAAAAACCACAACTATAAGAATGCTTGCAACCCTTATTTCCCCCACCCTTGGGAATATAATAATAGATGGCAGAGACTCTAAAGAATATGATAAATATATAAGGTCAGTAATAGGAATTCTTACTGAATCCCCCGGTTTATATGAAAAAATATCTGCATATGATAATCTTGAGTATTACTCCAGTTTTTATGATATACCTTCTGAAAGAAGGAAAAAAAATATTGAGAAATACCTTAAAATGTTTGGACTCTGGGAAAGGAAAGATGACACTGCAGGAACATATTCCAAAGGTATGAAGCAGAAACTCGCCCTTTCCCGCGCTCTTATACATGAGCCGAAGATATTGTTTTTAGATGAGCCAACTGCAGGGCTTGACCCTGAAAGTGCCTATATGGTAAGGAACTTCATTGAGAGCTTAAAGAAAGAGAGAACTACTGTTTTTCTGTGTACCCATAATCTTGATGAAGCTTCAAATCTCTCAGACAGGTTCTGCATAATAAGAAGAAAGATTATAAGGATTGCTACTCTCTCTGAACTTCAGAATAGTGATAAAAATAGGAGGGTAGAAATAGTTTTTAAGGATTATGCAGAAAGATACATTGCTTTAATAAAAGAGCTCAAGGAGATAAAAGATATCAGCACCTACAATAACAGGATGGTTATATTAATTGAGCAACCTGAAAACTCTAATCCTCTGGTTATAAAGAAACTCGTAAATAACGGAGCAGAAATAATTTATTTCAATGAAATAAAAGCGACCCTTGAAGAAATTTACCTTGATTTAATAAAAGATGAAGGGGCCAAATGAAAAAAGCATGCATAATTTTTAAGAAAGAAATAAAAGAGATTATTAAAAATAAAAGCATATGGCTCCCCATCATTATAATTGTAGTCATATTTTCAATCGCAATGCCGATGGCGTTTATTCTTGGGAGCGGGCCAATCCTTGAAGATGAAGATACTGTTAATTTTATAAATAAAACTTTTGGTTCTGTTGACGACCCCTTAAAGATACTTATAGGTTTTATTCTAAAACAACTGCTAATTTTACTGCTTCTAATCCCTGCAATGGTTCCCAGTCTTATAGCGCCATCTTCGGTACTTATGGAAAAAGAAAACAATACCCTGGAGCCGCTTCTAGCAACTCCTGTAAAAACATCGGAACTTCTTTTAGGAAAAACCCTTACTGCTCTGGTACCTTCATTTATTACTTCCACAATTTGCTTCATTATGCTGACGATAGTCGTAGATATTACAGCTTTTATTAAACTGGGTTTTCTGCCCCTACCCACAGTCGAATGGTTAATAGTAGCATTTATTTTAAGTCCCATATTATCCTTCATAATAACCATGTTAAGCATAATCGTATCTTCGAAATCCACGGATATTAAAAGCGCACAGGGGATTGGCTCAATAGTAATACTACCAATATACCTTATTATCGGCCTCCAGCTTGCTGGAATCTTTCTTGTAAATATTGCCTACCTTCTAACAGGCTGCCTGGTCCTGCTGGCATTTTGCCCCCTTATCCTTAAGATTGCCATTAAGGTTTTTGACAGGGAAAATATTATTACAAGGTGGAAGATGAAAGCATAAAAAATTTTTCTATGCCCGATGTAGAAATATAATTGGATTATTTTTAACTCCATCTTTAAATTTAGTGTCTTTTTTATATATATCTTTAGATTTAATACGCACATAACCCATTTCGGTAAAATACGTTATAATAAATTATACATTGACAAAATGTCATAAAAGAGACTATACTTGGGATTCTCTTTTGTTTAATGATATTTTTTATTAGGAGATAAGGTTTTGTTATTTGCAGTTACCTCTCTAAAAGAAATGTTGTAAAGCGCGGAGAAACAATATTAGCAAGAAGGAGGTAAGAGAATGCAAGGTAGCAAACTTTATGTAGGAAATCTAAACTACTCTGTTACTGATAAGCAACTGGAAGAACTTTTTTCCCAGCATGGCGAGATTAAAGAAGTCGTCATAATTGGAAGCAAAGGTTTCGGATTTGTTGAAATGTCAGATACAGCAGGGGCAGAAAAAGCAAAGGAAGCTTTAGATGGTACACCTTTTGAAGGACGTACACTAAAAGTTGACGAAGCCCGTCCCAAAAAACCGAGAACAGAGGGTAGTTATAGAAGGTATTAAATTAATTGTAATATTAATTAGATTAATTTGATAATCTATAAAATAAAGGCCCCGCTTAAGCGGGGCTTTTTTATTTTAAATAAAAATGTTCCCTATCTGGAAAACCAGAAAAGACACGACCCAGGCAAGAAGTAAAGTGTAGCCCATCTGGAACAACATCTCCTTTGTGCCTGCTTCTTTCCTGAATACGGCCATAGCAGCAAGACATGGGAAATAAAGTAGTGTAAACAACATAAAATTATAACCAACAAGTGGAGTATAGTGTTTATATAAAGTTGCCTGCAAAGATTCGGATTGACCTTCTGCATCTTCTATACTGTAAAGCGTACCCATAGTAGAAACGATAACTTCCTTTGCTGCAATCCCTGATACGGTGGCGACAGCCATCCTCCAGTCAAAGCCAAGAGGTCGGAAAACAGGTTCCATAAAATGCCCTATCCTTCCAGCAGAAGAATATGCGAGGCTCTCACCGGCCATCTTTGCTTCTATCTCAGATATCCTGCTTTCGTATTCATCAACAGTAATTTCTCCATTCTGATTAAGCAGCCCAATTTCCTCAATCTGGTTCTGGTATTCCTGGGAATAGTTGTCCCCTATCATTGGAAATGTAAACAGCACCCACATAAAAACTGATATAGCCAGGATTACAGTTCCGGCCTTCTTTATATACTCCCATACTCTTTCCCAGGTATGTATGAGCACCCCTTTAAGTGTAGGAATACGATATGGCGGCAATTCCATAACAAATGGCTCTGATTCGCCCCTGAACCTTGTCGCCCGCAGTACCTTTGCCATAATTACAGCCATAAGTACACCTATTAAATAAATTGAAAATACAATATTTCCCGCTATTGCAGGGAAAAATGCTCCCGCGAAAAGAATGTAAACAGGAAGACGGGCGCCGCAGCTCATAAAAGTGTTTATGTGCATGGTAACCAGGCGGTCCTGTTTGTTTTCAAGAATTCTGGAGCCCATATAAGCAGGAACCGTGCAGCCAAATCCGATAACAAGAGGTATAAAGGATTTCCCATGAAGACCTATCTTATGCATTCCCCTGTCCATAACAAATGCAGCTCTTGCCATATAACCCGAGTCTTCAAGAATGGCTATTGCAAAAAATAACATTATTATATTCGGGGTAAAAGTTATAACTCCTCCTGCTCCTCCAATTATGCCATCTACCAGAAGTGACCTCAGCAAATCATTGTGAATAACACCTGCAACCAGGCTGCCTAATTTTTCGAAACCCAGCTCAAGCCATCCTACAGGATATTTCCCCAGAGAAAATACGGCCTGGAACATAAGCCACATTACAATTAAAAATATCGGTATCCCGATTATCCTGTTAGTGAGTATTCTATCGATCCTCTCGGTTCTATCTAATTTAGAAGTTTCTACTTCACTATACGATTCAAGAAGCGCCCCTTTAATAAATCCGTATCTTGCATCGGCTATTGCTACTTCAGTGGTTTCTCTGAGTATACCAGTTATTCGATTTATTGAATTGTTAGCCAGATCCTCAATCCTGTCATACTTCTCGCCCGCTGCTTTTTTTAAAACACTTATTACATCTGAATCCTGTTCAAGAAGTTTTAGGGCTACCCACCTGAGATTGAAATTAAAAGTTGGTATTTCTTCTTTCTCTATAACCGAGGCTATATTTGAAATCTCCTTTTCTATTTCTTCACCATATTTAATCTCTACTTTCTTTCTTTTCCCGTTTTCTACTAATTCTATTATCGCTTCCAGAATCTCTTTTTTCCCAATCCCCTTAGAGCCTACTGCCTCTACGATGGGTAAACCAAAAAGCTCTGAGAGTAGCTTAATGTCAACTATCTTCCCTGTATCCCTCGCGACATCAGACATATTGAACGCAAGGACAAGAGGTGTATCCAGCTCCATAAGCTGGACCGCAAGATAAAGATTCCGTTCAAGATTCGAGGAATCAACAATATCCACGACTACATCCGGTTTTTCATTTATAATGAAATTCCTTGATATTATTTCTTCCTGGGAGTAAGCAGTAAGACTGTAGTTTCCGGGAAGGTCGATAATATTGATTCTGTATCCCTTATATTCGACTACGCCTTCCTTTTTTTCTACAGTGACGCCGGGGTAATTGCCAACATGCTGGCGCAGGCCGGTTAAATTATTAAAGATTGTTGTTTTACCTGAGTTGGGGTTTCCGGAAAGGGCAACCGTTATTTTCTTAAGCGACATTAAATCTCCTCTACCTGGATGCTCTCGGCCATACCACTACCAATTGCAAACTTTGTACCTTTTATATAAACGCACCTTGGTCCCCTTCTATATGCGCCTGAAACATAAAAAACTTCACCCGGGACAAATCCCATGGCGCATAATCTGGAGTTAATTCTGTATCCACCATGAATTCTCACAACTCTATATTTTTTTTCAGGAACAGCATCTGCCATACTAAGATAACCTCCATGCCTTAATCCTCTGGATCCTGCTCCTAAAGCTCCTCCGAACCTTACAGGTCCTGCTCCCGTTCTTTTTCCTATGCCCCATCTTCTCATTTTTTATTAGCCTCACAAATTGATATTAGTCTTGTCTAACTTTAATAGGTCTGTATAAATTTGTCAATATTTTTAATGATTTTTCCTATAAAAATCTAACCTGATTAACAATTATTAACCCTTACAGCAGCTCTTTGGATGATGCCCAAATTTTGCGTAATAATTAAAATTTTTAAGCCATACGGGCCCATCCTCCGGACATGTATCTATGAACATCATAAACTTAATCAGCTTTTCCATGGCTTCCTTGCTTA
>CAYVWW010000021.1:0-11599 GCA_964455605.1 uncultured Actinomycetota bacterium
TAATAGCAAGGGCTTTTACAGAGGCAGGATTTGATTTAAGCGAGCTGGTACATGAAGATATAAATGAGAACTTTGATAAATACCCGTTGAAAAAAATCTGGGGGCAAACGAGGAGTGATAAAAATATTGATTACCGTAGAATCCAGAATCTGGAGGTTTTTTTCAGCAGAAATGCGACTCATATGAGTATATTATTTGATTCCTCCGATATTGAAGGGCTTGTGCAGTGGCTTCCGGGGGATATTGTCCTGTTTGATATGGATGGTGACGGTTTTACTGATGCTGCAGGCATTATTTCAGACAGTACGACCAGGGAACAGGTCCCGAAGGTTATATATAACTATATCGACCCGGGATATACTACCGAGGAAGATATCTTAAGAGAAAAAAGCATAACAGGCCACTACAGATTTCATGATTAAACGGGTACTGCTCCTAATAGGATATGGTGCGGCTAAATCTTAGATTTTTTTATTATTTTCTAAAGATATGCCAAATTGTTTTAATCTATAAAAATGTGTATAAATGTAATAAAATATTTGTGATTTTATTATAAAAACAGGCAGATTACTGTTTTTGAATATATTATGTCGTGACACCAGGGCCTGTTAAATAGTTATTGGGGCATATAAAGTATTTATGTTTAAGTTATTTAAAATATCAAGGATGAGGGTTGTAAGAACTGCAGGATTTGCATTAGTCCTTTTGATTATGATGATGTCTATTTTCCTGTGCTTTCCAAGTAATCTGGGCGCGATTACTTTGAAAGAACTGGGTAATTCGATAGCAAAGCTTGACAATGATGAGGAATATCTGATAGAGGAAATAATCGCATCGGAAACAGAAGTTGCTAATAAGAAAAGCAGTATAAAGTCTTTAAATGAAGAGCTGGCGGATCTTGAGAGCCAGCTATATGAGCTTAATGAAATTAAAAGTGAGCTCAGTGATAGTATTGAAACAAAAAGAAGCTCCCTCGAAAAGAAAATAGTCTTTTCTTATAAGTATGCAAGCGATGATGTTGCCCGGCTTGTCGTAAGCGCAGGGGATCTGAATGAGATTATAAGGAATATTTATCTTTTTAAAAACGTTATGGAAAGCCAGGCAAATATGATAGAGGACCTGCGTTTTGAAAAGGAAGAATATGATAGGATTACCCGTAAATCTGAAGAGAAGATGAAAGAAATTGAAATTACCAGAGACACAATTAGCGAGGAAGAAAAACTGCTTGAGAAAAGTATAGATGAGAACAAGGCCTTGCTGGAGAAGGTAAAGGGTGAAAAAGCTGAGGTCCAGAGTATCCTGAGTGAGATAAAAAGAAGGATAGCAATGGTCCAGCCGCCGGGGCTTACGCTTATAGGTGAGTGGGATATGCTGGCTACCGCATATTATGCTCATGGAAGGGGCGGAAATGATATAAATGGAAATGGTATAACGGCTATAGGGCTAAGAGCAAGGAAGGGCATAGTAGCCGTAGACCCCAGGGTTATACCTCTCGGAACGAAGTTATATATACCCGGCTATGGAGAAGCGATGGCCGCAGACACAGGCGGATGGATAAAGGGTAGCAGGATAGACCTGTGCTTCGAAACCATGGTAGAATGTCACAACTGGGGGCGACGAAGGATAAAAATATACCTTGTTGAAGATTAGGGCAATCGGCTGCTTAAACTACCTTTAAAAATCGGGACAGGGATTCAAAATCATTTATGTATTTTTGTTCGGTTATTTCGCCGGTTACAAGTACGTCACGGGGGTCAAAGAAGGGAACCAGCTTAAAAGACGGGTTTTCGAATATTTTCATGTGTATCTTTTTTATATCCCTGTATTCCTTATCTTTTGAAAAGAACTTATTTAAAATAATGTTGGAAACATCAAGGCCAAGAGAAACGATTATATGAGGTGTAGTAATAGATATTTCCTGGGTTAAAAAGGGAAGGCAGTTTTTAATATGCTTTTTAAGCGGTCTGGATGGTTTGATTGAACTGCCATTTCCTTCTATCAATTTTCCGGGCGTACATTTGACAAGATAGGTAATATAGGTATTTTTTGTAAGAGATAGCCCGGTCTTGTTTAATATTTTTCTCAGGAATTTATCCTCTTTCTGGCTTTCCCCGGAGCTTACTCCACCGAAATTATCAATGGGATAGCTTCTTACTATGATTATGTTTGCATTGGGGGCACCAGACCCGGGAATGGGCTTATTTTTGATTTTTACCATATCGGGGCATTTCTTACAGCCTGCTAATTCTTTATTTAATTTAGTAAGACTCTCTCTGGCACTTATTGGCATAAGATAATTAAATTACGCTTTCCTATAGAAATAAGGTAATAAATTAATTACATTTTGAGTATACAGTATAAAAAGATTTAGGTAAATAATTTAATTTATTATTTAGTTTTTTTTATCTCCCTGAATAAATTTGCCATCTCTATCGCACTTAATGCCGCATCCCAGCCCTTGTTTCCTCTTTTAGTCCCGGCCCTATCGATTGCCTGCTCAAGACTATCGGGAGTAATGACGCCAAAGGCGACTGGAATGTCAAAGTCCAGGCTTACTTTTGCCGTGCCCTTAATAGTTTCACTTGCAATATAATGGTTATGAGATGACTCACCTTTTATAACGGTGCCAAGACAGATTATGGCATCATATTTTTTTGAGCCTGCCATTAGCTTGGCTACAGACGGTATTTCAAAGGAACCTGGAACCCTTGCAATGTCTATATTCTCGTCCTTGCACTGGTGCCTGCGCAGGCAATCAAGTGCGCCATCAAGCAGCTTCGAGCTTATGAAGTCATTATATCTGCTTAGAACTATCCCAAATTTTAAATCTTTTGCATCAAGTTTACCTTCGTATTCTTTCATATCTTTCCTCCTTGTTTTATTTTTATAGCATATGGTTTAATTTATTTTTTTTAGTAGATAGATATCTTTTATTGTCCTCATTCGGGATGGTGGTCAGCGGTACTCTTTTTGTTATCTTAAGGCCGTAACCTTCCAGTCCGACTATTTTTCTCGGGTTGTTGGTCATAAGATGAATGGTTGTTAAACCAAGATCTGAGAGTATCTGCGCTCCTATACCATAATCCCTGAGGTCCGCATCGAAGCCAAGATGTAGATTTGCCTCGACTGTATCCATACCCTTTTCCTGCAACTCGTATGCTTTCATTTTGTTGCAGAATCCTTTACCCCTGCCTTCCTGGGACATGTAAAGCAATACCCCCGAGCCATTTTTGTTTATATTCCTAAAAGCTTTGTCGAGCTGTTCGCCGCAATCACATTTTTTAGAGCCGAAAGTGTCTCCCGTAAGACATTGCGAGTGCACCCTGACAAGGACATTTTTTTTACCTTTTACATCACCCTTTATGAATGCGATGTGGAATTCGGGGTCTATGGTAGACTTGTACGTAATAGCTTTATATTTACCCCATTTTATGGGTAGGTTGACTTCAGCGGCTCTTTCAATTAACTTATCTTTGCGCTTCCTGTACCTTATGAGTTCTTCGATAGTTGTAATTTTCAAGCCGAATTTTTTTGAAATTTCAATAAGGTCAGGGAGGTGAGCTACCTCTCCATCTTCTCTTATAATTTCACATATGATTCCGGCAGGATATAAGCCTGCTATTTTTGCAAGGTCGACAGCGGCTTCAGCATAACCAGCTCTTTTCAGTATGCCCCCCTTATGCGAACTTACTGGGAATATATGGCCGGGCATTGATAAATCATCAGGATGGGTATCCGGGCTGATGAAGGCCTTTATGGTTTTTACCCTATCGCTGGCAGAAATCCCGCTACTGCTTATCGACTTTGAATTTATCGATGCTGCAGGGGAACCTATACCTGTTGAAGATGATTTATCATCGTAGGTTACAAGCGGTATTTTTAACTGGTCCAGTCTTTCCTGCTCGCAGGGGAGGTATATTAAACCCCTTGCCCAGGTTATGAAAAAGTTAATGGAAGAAGGCGCAACTTTATCTGCTGCCTGGAAAAATACACCCTCATTATTTGTTGATTTGTCGTCAACGATAATTATAATATTGCCCTTTTCCATAGCACTGATTACGCTTTCAGTAGTATGGAAATATTTTTCTTTACTCTGTGAATCCATTTTCTTTTAATTTCTCCTTTAATATTTCGTCTTTATTTTTTTGTGAATCGTAATTTCCTGTTCCGCCTATTTTTAAAAAATTTATTACATATCGGGCAAGCATATCTACTTCGATATTTACCGGGTCGCCGGGTTTCTTACTGGAGAGATTGGTATTTTCGTAAGTGTATGGAATTATTACAAGATTAAAGCTGTCACTATTTACCCCGGCTACGGTGAGGCTTATCCCGTCAATTGCTACGGAACCATTTAGAGCTATAAAGTCGCGGATTTCAGGTGGGAGTTCAACCTTGATGTTATAAAACCTTCCGGTGTTTACGACTTTTAGAATAGGTGCCGTACAATCTACATGGCCATTTACGAAGTGGCCGCCGAGTTTATCGGATGCTGTAAGAGAATCTTCCAGGTTTACGATATCGCCCGCTCTGGCATCACTGAGAGATGTATTCTTAATGGTATTAAATGAAACATCGCATGTAAATCCCTGACTATCAATACCGGTAACTGTCAGGCAGGCACCATTGACTGATATGGAATCGCTGGTATTCAGGTTTTTAAGAATTTTATCGCACTGGACCTTTAATACCCTGCTGGTTATATTATCTTCAATTTTTATTATTCTTCCTGTTTCTTTTATAATTCCCGTAAACATAATTTATACCTCATGCGTAATTCCCTCAGGCATGAGCCATTGCCTTGAAGGATAAGCAGTTATAATAATGTCATCGCCAGATTTTTTTACGTTTTCAAACCTTAATTTTATACTGTCCTTTATCTTATCTATACCCAGTTCTTTAAACATGCTGTAACTGCTGTCCGAACCGATAATTTTCGGGGCAAGGTAAAAAATAAATTTATCTATCAGGCCTCTCTCCAGGAACGAAGTTGCAAGTGATGGGCCGCATTCAAGCAGCAACGATTTTATCTGGTACCTGCCGTATAGCGTCTTGAGTATTTCGAGTATATCGAGGCCCTTTTTTGTTACAGGGTCAGTACCGGCTTCTAAAACTTCAATATTTGATTTCTGTAGTTTTTTTATTTTTTCTTTATATTGCGTAGAAACCTTGCCAGTGAATATAATAGTTTTTGTTAAGCCGGCAGTCTTTACTATATTTGAGTCAAGTTTTATTTTTAGTTTGCTGTCAAGAATAACCCTGTGGAACACCCTGTTTGGTGGCATGATTATTTTCTCAGGCAATTTGTCGAGGTCTTTTCTGGGAAGAAGATAAGGGTTATCTTTGGATACGGTATTTATTCCTGTCAATATACAGCCATATTCCCTGCGTATCTTTTGCACCCCGCGTCTTGATTTTTCAGATGTTATCCATCTGGAATCGGATGTCCTGGTGGCAAGTTTGCCATCGATACTGGAAGCGATTTTACAGCAAACGAAAGGAATGCCGGTTTTTATATGTTTAAAGAAAACTTCGTTCTGTATAGCGATACTATCTTTAAGAAGTCCGTATCTTACTTTCAAGCCATTATCTTTCAGGAACTTTATGCCTCTGCCGTTAACCCTCGGGTTGGGATCGACACAGCCAATGACTATTTCGCTGAAATTATGTTTTATGATTTCCCTGGTGCAGGGGGGCGTTTTGCCCTGGAAGGTGCATGGCTCAAGAGTAACATACATAGTCGAATTTTTAAGCGGTTCTTTTGAATTTCTTATCGCTTCTATTTCAGCATGAGGGAGCCCTGCACGCCGGTGATAACCTGATGATATGATTTTGCCGTCCTTTACGATAACCGTGCCAACCATCGGGTTTGGGTCAGTCTTGCCCCTCCCTTTTTCGGCAAGCCTCATGGCAAGTTTCATATATAAGTAATCTTCTTTGCTGAAATAATCCGTATTCGTAAGTTTCATTATTTTATATATCTTTCAACTGCTAAAAAACAAATTAAATAAAAAGCCATGGAGAAACTCCATGGCTTAAGCAATGCAAAAGTCACAAATTTTCTCCCTTCCAGACTTTAACTGTCGGTCTCAGGATTTCACTGAGTCGGCCCGTTATTTAAACAGGTTTGCGGACTCTAACCGCCGGTAAGGAATTACGCCTATCCTTGAAAATTTATAAATCTAAAAAAATTTCAAAAAATCATAAAATTCATGTTAAGAATATACTAGAATTATATAAAAATGCAAATATCTTTTAATATATTGCATAAAAGCTTAAGTTATTTATGTTTTTGGAAGTAAATTAACTTTATTTTTATGTTATAATTCTTTTTGTAATCTTGAAAGCAGGTGAAATGGAAAATAACAATAATCAGGTAAAAATTGCAGCATCTATTTTAAACAGTAACTTTGCCAGGCTGGGTGAAGAAGTTAAAAAGGTTGAGGGCGCCGGAGTGGATATGCTTCATCTTGATATAATGGATGGCAATTTCGTTCCGAATATATCCGTAGGTCCGCCCGTAATTAAGTGCCTGAGAGGTGAAACAGGACTTTTCATGGATGTCCATCTGATGATAAAAAGTCCAGATAGGTTGCTTGATAGTTTTATCGAAAGCGGCGCCGACCTTATAAATGTCCATGTCGAGGAATGCCCTCATCTTGATAGGACCCTGAATTATATAAGGAAGGCAGGTAAAAAGGCAGCCATTGCTTTAAATCCCTCAACGCCGCTTTGTTATGTAGAGAATGTCCTGCACCTCGTGGATATGATTTTGATAATGACTGTCAATCCCGGTTTTGGAGGTCAGGAATTTATACCCGTCATGGTACATAAAATTAAGAAGCTGAGAGGAATGATAGAGAATTATAAAAGTTATGCTTCAGGTTTAAAGAAAAATATTGATATTGAAGTTGACGGTGGGATTAATCTGGAAACTGCCGCAGCTGTTGTGGAAGCAGGTGCGAACGTTCTTGTTATTGGAAAGGCATTATTCACCTCTGGTAATTTCAACGGATATGTTAAAAAGATAAGGGAAAAAGTATCTGGCGTATTTAAGGTTTAAAAAAATAGCCCCCCTTAACCGGGGGACCATTTTTAAATGTTATTTTTATAATAGTTACTCTTTGATATTACTACTCTGTTGATATTGCTTCAGTCGGGCAGTTTTCAACAGCTTCTTCTATGCACTCTTCATCATTTTCGTCATAATCGGTTTTTATAATTACTGCAATATCTTCGTCTTCGTTTAATTTAAATATTTCCGGACATGTTTCTTCGCAAAGACCACATCCTGTGCACAAGTCCTTGTCGATTTTTACCTCCATAAATTTCCTTTCTGCTTTGTTCTTTTCAATTTGTTATGTAATATACAAGATATTTTTTGCTATTTCAACAAAATAATTATTTATATTTTTAGAGAAATAGTAAAATGTTCTTGTTTGCGGCTGAAAGCGCGCAAACAAGGGTATGTTATAGATTGTAGTTATTATATATAATTTAGGGGAAAATAATAAAATCAATGATAGAGCGACTTAAAATCTGTTATGGAAAACATTTTACCAGGAAATTTTTTTAACAGGGATACTGCAATGGTTGCCCGGGATTTGCTGGGTAAGGCACTTGTAAAATACAGTGACGGGGAAATGGTCGGTGGAGTAATAGTGGAAACGGAAGCATACTATGGCAGCGATGACCCCGCAAGCCATGCTTATGGCGGTAAAACTCCAAGGAGTTCGATAATGTTTGGAAAGCCCGGCAGGGTGTACGTATATCTATGTTACGGGATGTATTATCTTATAAATATCGTAACGGAAAAGGAAGGCACGCCGGGCGCGGTTTTAATAAGAGCCCTGGACCCTATCTGGGGGATAGAAATTATGAAAAAAAGAAGGAATGGTAAAGATAGGTTAACCGATGGTCCGGGCAGGCTTACGGTCGCCCTTGGCATAGGGATAAAGGATAATGGTGCGGATATAGTAAAGGGAGAAGGCGGGCTGCAGATATTGGATTTTGGACGGGAAAGCAAAAGTTGCGAAATAATAAGGGCCCGGAGGATTGGAATAAATAGGGGGGAAGATAAGCTTTTGAGGTTTTTGATGCTGAACAAAAAATCATAAGCTATATTATTAACAGTAATAATGTTAGACTTAGTAGGTTTACTAGAATAAATAAAACGGAAGTATAGATATGACGGATTTTGGAAAGCTTATTAAGCTACCATATATAACAAAAAGAATATATGTCCTTAAAAACCTGTGTGAATTAAGAAGTATTGATCTTGAATACCTTTTTGGACTTTTCAGCCTGTATAATATTACAAATAGCGGTAAATGGTTCTGGCAAAAGGCGGTACTTACACCAGAGCTAAAAAATGCTTATAAGAATTTAAATACGGTTGTGGATAAAATCGTAAAGGGCTTAATTCATGCCGATGAGGAAAGGACTGCTGGAGAAATAAAGTCCGCTACTGTTGTAATGGACAGGCTTCTTGTAGGTCTTGAAGTAAATTGCAATATAGATAGAGCAAAAGATTTTGAGAAGGTTAAAGAAAATCTCGGAGGGGTTTTTAAGGAATTGATAGAGGATAATGTAAAAAAGGCAGGTTAAATTTATTCAGAGATTTTGTACTCTTCCCTGTATTTTTTACCTTCTTCGTAAGATACCTTTCCATAGTAAAGAGTGGCATCGCTATTTTTTAATTCTGCGACGGCTTCATAATCCCCGGACGGTATTTCGATCTCGGTAAGAGAATTTTTTTCTACTCTTACAATTATATACTCAGGTCCTTTCAAATAAACTGTTAAATCGAATTCCATGTTGTCTTCAATCATAAGTATGCTCTTTCCGGGTCCCCAGAATGAAGATATTACAGGCGGCTGTTCAAGAATATTATATGTTGTTGAAGATGTTTCTTTTATTTTAGAATTGACAAGAATTGAAGCTACATCCTCTTCCATCTGAGGATAATATTCAATAATTAACTCGCACAGAAATGCTGATTTTTCGTAATTACCAGAGGTGTATTTGTCTGTTGCAGCGGCTTTTAGCGTAGTGGCAGGGATATCGGAAAAAACGCGGCTTTTATTGTAATCATTGATACTATTGTAATTGCTGTTGATAGCCTCGATATCCAGGATTTTTAGGAACTCATCGATGCCTTCCTCGTAATCATTACTTCCCACAAGGCCAGCGGCTTTATTTATATAGGTATTTGATAAAAGGGTGTATGCTTCCTGGAAATATTTATCGCCTTCATAATTATCGACTATTTCTTCAAGCACTTCTATTGATTTATCCCAGTTTCCTGTTTTGTTGAAACATAAGGCAGCCTGATAAAGGTACTCGGGTATTTTATATATGGCAATAAATGCTTCATTAGTATCCTGGAAATTATTTTTTATTTCTTCAAGAACTTCTATTGCGCTAATATAGTTTTTGGCTGAAAGCTCATATTCTTTATCATTATAGTATTTTTCTGCAAGGTTTATGTAGCTTTCTTCAAGGATCTTTTTTATTTCAAGGTCATCGTTGCTTAACAGATTCAGGCGTATGGCTTTATTATAATTTTCAATCGCTTCTTCGTAATCCTGGTTTAAAAAGAATGCGGACGCAATATTTATTAGTGCTATATTATAGAAGCGGCTGGTGGGGTATTTATCCAGTATGGTTTTATAACATTGAATCGATTGTCCGTAAGCGCTATTATCAAAGTTCCTTTCAGCACTGTTGTTGAGGGCAAAGGGTCCAAAAAAATTTGAAAGTATAAGACCCGTAATGGAAAGAATGAAAAATATGATAAAAATGAGGCTTCCCATGGTTCTTCTGGTAAAATTTATGATTATGAATATAAGACTTATCACTATCGAAGGTATGCAGATAAAAGGAAGGATATCCCAGAATTTTCCTCTATCAAAGTAGGACAGCAAACTGATTCCTATAATGATTAGTATGAATATAACTATAAATAGAATAGAACCTGCATCAGGTCTATGTCTTTCTCTATATGTATACATAATCTTATTTAAGTGTAACTAATGGAATGATATTAGCACAAAAGGAAAATATTAAAAATAAAACAAGCAAATATCAGTTTTTTCTTAATTCCATAAGAAGGGTATCCCAGTACCTGCCGTTGTAAAAGTGGTTTTTTTTCTCAGTCTTTGTCAGGCAGAAACCGCAGTTTTGATAAACTTTTATTGCGCGGTGATTGTAGCTGTATACATCCAGTTTTATTGTTTCAAGGTCAAGCTTATGGAATGCGAATTTTGATATGTTTATTATTGCATCCGAGCCGTAACCTTTATCCCAGTACTCTTTTTCTCCGATAAAAATACCAAGCTCGCAATCCCTTTTATCCCACTGGATTTTATGAAGCGCACAATTCCCGATATATGCATTATTTTTTTTGTCCTCGATGGCAAAAACTATATCGTTATTGGAACTCTTGACGAAATCGAACCATTTCGACTCCTGTTCTTCCGTATAATCGCGGAAATTATGGCTGAGGTACATATTAACAGCGGAGTCTTTAAGCCAGTTGAGAGATTTTTTTAAGTCGCTTTTCCTGAGTAACCTTAGTACCGTTTTTTTGCCTGATATTTTTGGTATAAAAATATTATTTACGGTTTTTTTCATATTGGGTGCTGACTAAAATTCTTATTTTTTTAACCTTGTTGTGCTGATAGTGTTTTTACAATATTATTATACTACAAAGTTATTTCTAGGTTAGTAGATTTCATGGTAAGTGGCAATAGTTCTTTTTGCAAAATTGGATAAGAAATAAGATGGAGGTATTAGATGGAAAAGTGGGAATGCAGGATTTGTGGTTACATCTATGACCCTGAGAAGGGCGACCCTGAAGGTGATATAGAAGCCGGAACAAGTTTCGCTGATTTACCTGATGACTGGATATGTCCGGAATGCGGCGCGTCAAAAGATGATTTCGGATTATACGGAGGTTAACAATACGGGGTTTGCCGGGTAAAATTGTCTGCAACTGGTGTATTTAATTGGATAGCGTGCTAAATATTTACTTTTATAGCAGAAACGGGACAACAATCCAGGCAAAGTTCGCAGAGGATGCACTTCTCCTTGTCGAATTTTAATTTATGTGTCTTTTTATCAAGAGTAAGGGCCTGGGTAATGCATATTGATGTGCAGGCACCACAGTCAATGCAGAGGTTTTTATCAATTATTATATCTTTGGCTGCCTCCTGGACGGTAACACCAGTCTGCGTGAGATATTTAACTGCTTCATCAATCTGGTTTTTCTCACCTTTTAGCTCAATAAGCATTTTACCTTCCATGTTCGGAGTAATTTCAGCTCTTAATATATTGAACTCAAGATTGTACTCTTTTACAAGCTTATATGTTATTGGCTTTGTAACTATTTTTTCTGGGAAGCTCAAAACGAGTTTCTTTTTTATCATTAGAGTTCCTCCTTGCTGAGTATATCAAGATTCCTGAGTTTTTCATCAAGAGGAATAGGGGCGACAAATTTAGTCAGGAAGAATTTACCCTCATTGATCTTATTTTTTAAAACATTCGAAATTTCGAGAGCTTTATAGTAACTGGACATCGGAGCCGTCTGGACCGATTT
>CAYVWW010000022.1:0-6757 GCA_964455605.1 uncultured Actinomycetota bacterium
AGAACAAATCTGCAGATTAATAATTATATAAAAAAACTGGAAGTTTATAACGATTTTAAGGAAAAGGTAAAAGAAAAAGAAAAAGCAGTAGAATATATACAGGAATTAGAGATAAGCTGGTCGGATGTACTGGCGGATTTCAGTAAAAAAATGCCGGATGGCATTTATTTAACATTGATGGAAGTAGATAGCGAGGAGCTTTATAAGTTTATTTCGCAGGCAAGAACAGACGGCCTCGGGGAAGATATAAAGGATATAAACTATTTAATTATTGAAGGATATGCACTCAATAATATGGATATAACAAAATTACTGGTCCAGATAAATAATATGGAGTACACATTTGATGCGAAAATAGACAGTATGCATAAAGACTATATAACTGAATCGAATATAGAAGTTATTGCTTTTACGATAAGTGCGAATATTGAGATTGAGCCGTTCATTGAGAAATTCGATTTGAAAAAAGGCAAGGCCGCTCCTTCTGAAGAAGAAGTGCTTAGTGAAGAGATTCAGGGGATGGAATAATAATAATTTATAGGAATTTATAGCAAAAAAATATATCATATACAATTTATTATGAGTTTTAGAATTAAAATAATTATTACAGTAGCTATTTTTCTGGTTATAGTTATGCTTGCCGTATTTGTGCTTGTGCCTAATTTTACCGGGAGCATAAGTAACAGGGCTGCCATTGAAGCAGAAAAGCAGAACTACCGGATGCTGAAATCAAGACTGGAAGAAACCATGCTTGTGCAGGATGAATATTATCTGTTTAATGCTGAGTACCAGAAATATCTATTAAAACTCCCTGCCGAGAATGATATAAGCGTTATTACGAATGAATTATATGATATTGCAGCTTTTTCAAATGTAGAAATTAATTCAATTGATTATTCGGAGAAGTATGTGGAAATAGAAAAGGAAAAGATGGAGTTCAGCAAGGTTATTGCAGATGTGGTTATGGTTGGCAGTTATTATGATGTGGTTAATTTTGTAAATGTAGTGGAGAACATGCCAAGGATATCAAAAGTATTGAGTGTCATGATACAGTCCACGGACGATAATTACGAAAGTTTAAACGCGTTTGTGAAAATTGAGATGTATAGTGAAGTTAAACAAATAATAGTTGAGAATTAATATGATTATGGAAAATAAAAAAGGAAATAAATCTATATTTGAAGAATTTAAAAGACAGGCAGTGATTTTTGCACTGGTTTCTTTCTCATTGCTTTTGTTAGCTTATTTATCAGGGTGCACTATTTTAGGTATGACAGATGAGCCGGGTTCGGAGGATTATAGTACGCTTGAGATACCGGATGTAAGAATTGACGAAAGTGAAATTGAAGAAATTGGCAAGGGTGATGAAAGCATGAAGAAGAGTTATGAATCCGAAACGGATATTGATATCGTTGACGAATCCGAAAGGGACCCATTCAAGCCCTTCTATGCAATCGGGGAAGATGAAGGTGATGAAAAAAATATACTTAAGCTGGAGGATGTTTTCAGTAAAGAGGGGGTTTTGTATGCAGATATAAATGTTAATGATTATACTTATGAATTAATAGCAGGGGAAACCCTTGGCGGTGTTTATGTCGTAAAGGTTATAAATGATGATTCAGTATTATTGCAAAAGGGGGATGAAATGCTAACTTTGATTATGGGTGTTCCCCTGTATGATTAAAAAGGGTGTTTGAAACTTGAGATTTTTAACTGCCGGTGAGTCGCATGGCAAAGGTATTGTAAGTATTATAGACGGATATCCGTCGGGTGTTGATATCGATATGGATTTCCTGAATGCCGAGCTTTTGAGAAGGCAGAAGGGTTTTGGTAGAGGAAAGAGGATGTCCATAGAAAATGATACAGTAGAGGTAATTTCGGGAGTGAGGCAGGGGAAGAGTACCGGCGCTCCGGTATCTTTCATCATAAGTAACAGGGACTGGCGTAACTGGAAGGGCATAATGGATGTAAGCCATGTGGCTGGAGCAGGCGATAGCGATTCACGAATTAGATTATTGAATCCAAGGCCCGGTCATGCTGATATTAATGGATATTTGAAATACAGGCTTGATGATATAAGGGATGTAATAGAAAGAAGCAGCGCAAGGGAAACCGTTGCAAGGGTAGTAGCTGGAGGGTTCGCAAAGATTATTTTAAGGATACTCGGAATAGAAGTTTTCAGTTATGTGGAGAGAATTGGCAGTATTGCTATAGATAGTGAAGTAAAGATAGAAAAAAGTAGCAAACAGAATGCGCCGTTATTGAAAAAAATAGAATCATCAGAGGTAAGGTGTCCCGATAAGGAAAAAAGCTTAAAGATGAAAGAAGAGATAAGAAAAACAATTAAAAATGGAGATACCATAGGTGGGAAATTTAAGGTTGTGGCAACAGGAGTTTTGCCAGGTCTTGGTTCGTACTCGCAGTGGGACAGTAGAATCGATGGTGAAATAGCGCGGATGTTTATGAGCATACCTGCAGCAAAGGCAGTTGAAATAGGTGATGGATTTAATGCTCCTGTAATGACCGGAATAAATTTTCACGATAAGATATATTATAATAAAGAAAGTGGTTTCTACAGGAAAACAAACAGGGCAGGAGGCATAGAAGGCGGGATAACTAATGGAGAGCCGGTTATTGTAGGGGCCTATATGAAGCCGATACCTACTACTTCGAAAGGGCTTGATAGCGTAAATATGGAGACCAAGGAGAGTGTTATAAGTTTAAAGGAAAGGTCTGATGTCTGTGTCGTCCCTGCGGCAGCTGTAATCGGGGAATCAATGCTCTCCATAGTACTGGTTAATTCGGTACAGGAAAAATTCGGCGGTGACAATATAGAGGAAATTCTGGAAAACTATAATAATTATAAAAAATATCTTAAAAATATTTAAAATGGCATGTGTTATGAAAATATATCTCTTATAGGTTTTATGGGTTCCGGCAAATCCACGGTTGGGAGGATTCTGGCGGATAAGGTTGGGTTTCTGTACATTGACCTGGATAGGATAATAGAGGTTGATAAAGGAATTAGTATAAGCGATATATTTAAGGAATTTGGTGAAAAGTATTTCAGGGATTTAGAGTCAGAGGTTATTAGAAAAGTATATAAAAATAAAAATTGCATTTTTGCCTGTGGGGGCGGTGCAGTAAAAAAAAAGAAGAATATGGAAATAATCAGGAGAAATAGCAGGGTGGTATACCTTAGCGTTTCTCCTGAAGTTTCTTTCAGGAGGCTTGAGCATGTTAAGGACAGACCTATAATAGAAGTGGAGGACAGAGAGGATACTATAAGAAAATTGATTAAAAGAAGGGATGCTCTGTACCGGAAATATGCGCATATAGTAATAGATAATAACGGAGATGACCCTTATAAAACTTCGGAAGATATTATTGCTGGCCTGGCTATTAAATCAAACTAATTATAATTAAAAAATCTTATGAAAATAATAAGCACAAAAACAAAACTTAAAAATTATCCAATCTATGTGGGTGTGAATTTTGCTGATTATTTAGAGAGACTCATAAAAAAAAGATTCAGGAATTGCGAGAAGATAGCTCTAGTCACAAATGATAAAATATTCGGTATTTATAAAGATGTAATAAAAAATGCCCTTGAAAGGTGCGGCCTTCCATATGATATTATAATAATAAAGGATGGAGAAGAGTACAAAAACCTTGAAAATGCAGATTATATTTATAGCAGACTGATTGATTTCAATATTCACCGGAATGATGTTCTGGTAGCATTTGGAGGGGGAGTAATAGGAGACCTTTCAGGCTTCGCAGCTTCGACATTTCACAGAGGGATTAAGTTTATACAGTGCCCCACTACGATAATAGGGCAGGTGGATAGCAGCATTGGTGGAAAAGTAGGGGTTAATTACAGGAAGGTAAAAAATATAATCGGAAGTTTTTACCAGCCGGATGCCATAATTATAGATACCTCTTTCATATCTACCCTGGAAGAAGAACAGATTATAAACGGGTTAGGGGAAATCGTAAAGTATGGGGTGGTTTTTGATAAAAAAATACTTGATATGCTCGGAGAAAATGTCCGGGAAACGGATTATGACAGGTTATTTAAATTAATTAAATCAAAAATATTTAATGATATCATATACAGGTGCTGCAAAATAAAATCAAAAGTGGTAACCATTGATGAGTTTGACACGGGTTACAGAAACCTTCTTAATTTTGGTCATACTCTTGGGCACTGCATTGAGAATGTTTTCGAACTTAAAGGGATGAGCCATGGAAAAGCTGTAAGCGTGGGGATGATTATGGCAGCTGACATATCGATTTCACTTGGCATTCTTGAAGAAAAGGTAAAAGATGAACTTATAGGATTATACAAGAAATTAAAATTGCCATATAAAATACCTCACATGGACGTTGAAAGAATGATTGATATAATAAAATATGATAAGAAATTCAAGTCGGCAGAAAATAAATTCGTTCTGCTAAAAGGTATCAATAAACCCCTCTTTTACCACGGACTTGCAGAGAGTGCAATCATTGATAATGTTAAAAAAAGTATGTATAATTAATTAGAAATATATATAAGTAATTAATTAAATATATTATTAAATAATTTGCATAAATGTATTCTGGAGTAGTCCAGGATAAATATATATATTATTAATAAAAAAGTGGGAAAAATGAAAAAATGGGAAAAATGAAAAAAATAACTATAATAAATGGTCCCAATCTGAACCTTCTTGGCAACAGGGAAGAAGAAATTTATGGTAAAAAAAGTTTTGATGATATAAAAAAGGAGCTGGATAAAGCTGTTGCTGGTAAGGCAGAAATAGAATATTTCCAGTCAAATCATGAAGGCGAAATTATAGATAAAATACATAAATGTATTGGTAATGTAGACTATATCGTAATAAATCCGGGAGCTCTAACACACTATAGTTATGGCCTGTATGATGCAATAATTGCGAGTAAAGTAAAAACAATAGAGGTTCACATATCCAATATATTCAGCAGGGAGCAGTGGAGGGGAAAATCGGTTATATCTCCAGCGGTTGCAGGTGTTATAAGTGGTTTGGGCCCTGATGTTTATAAACTTGCAGTTTTATATATACTGGAGGAGTTTAAGAAATAATTTTAATGTTGAGTTAATCATGAAAAAAATATATTTTTATTTTTCAAAAAAAAGATTTAATGAAAGGCTGGGTATAAAAGATCAGGCAGGAATGACGCTGGTGGAAGTGCTTGTAGGCTTTTTTATACTCGGGATTGTAACGCTTGTAATGGTCCAGAGTGTTTCAGTTGCAAACAAGGCAATGCTTACAAACAGGTCAAGAACAAAGGCGCTTGCTTTGCTTGAAAATGAAATGGAGGAAACAAGACTGAGGAGTTATTCAGAGGTTGGTATTACAGGCGGTAACCCTGATGGAACAATGGAGCCCCTGTCAACAATAGATCTTGATGGGGAGGAATTTATAGTAACGAGGTCTGTAGATTGGGTAGAGGGAGAATATAGTTATAAGCAGGTGGAGATAAGCGCAAAGTGCGATAATGTAAACGAAGAAATAACAATCGTAACCCAGATAGCCCCTACCTTTGGAGAAGGAGGACCGCCAACTGCTCCATACCCACCGCCGACAAATCTTGTTATAGAGTATGATATTAAAATTCTAATTTTTAGATCAATTGGTATAGAATGGAAAGAGCCAGACACAGAAACAATTGTTGATTATTATAATGTTTACAGGAGAAAGGGAAGTGGCGCCTACGGATTCAGAAATAAAGCATATGTATCAAGATATGATGAAACTTTTACCGAATGGGGTACAGGTGTATATACTTATTATGTAACGGCAGTCTATATAGATGGGACTGAAAGTGAGCCGAGCAATGAAGTTACTACTACAAGATAAAATTAAAAGTAATTCTGGATTTACAATGATTGAACTGATGCTTTCGTCACTGTTTATAGCAGTGCTGGTAACTCTTATAACGATGTCTTATTTTAACACCACGAAGTCAAGCGAGGTTACGATAAGTATTACTACATCTGCTCAGGAAGCAAGAACTGCGATGAATTTAATAACAAAAGATATGAGGGAGTTATCTGATATAACATATGCAAGCGGAGATGAGATTATATTTAAAAGCAATGTTGATTCGGATGATTTGCAGGAAGAAATTCATTACCAGGTTATTCCGGATGATAAGCCGGGAAATGAAGGCTTTTACGAGTTTACCAGGGTAGTTGATGGTGGAACCGCAAAAGTTGTGGTAAGTCATTTGATTGTTAGCCAGGTTTTTTCTTATGCTACCGGATATGGAAAGGAACCTCTTGCTACGCCTGTAGAAGCGGGATTGCTTGTGGATATAAGAAATGTTGGTATCGGGTTATCCATAGACCAGCAGGAAACCGTGGAAGGGCCGAGAACGATAAATCTTGAAACTTCTATTACTCTGAGGAACAGGATTTAAAGATGAAAAAGTATATATCGATATTTTATAAGGAAATGAAGGGTAGCATAACAATACTTGTATTTATTATGGGTATGATAATAATATTTACTATGGCTGCAATGACCAGTTTTATGTTTAACGATGTAATTTTTACAGAGTATTATGGAAACAGGATTAAGGCGTTAAATATTGCAGAAGCAGGAATATCGGATATGCTCATAAATATTGAAAAATATTACGAAGAGGATGTGCCACTTCCCACGGAAGGTACTCCATATGATTACGAAGATTATCTGGTAGATTCTGGTGGTAACAATATCGGGAAATT
>CAYVWW010000022.1:6767-11579 GCA_964455605.1 uncultured Actinomycetota bacterium
TATGAAGAAGTTACTGACGCAGCTGGAAGGGTAACTAATTACATAATAAACTCCACGGGGGAACATCTGGCGAGTGGTCAAAAAAGAACCATAAGGGTAAACATGGCTGTTAATTTTATTATGGAAGTTGATATGTTCAGCTATATTTATTCAAGGGAAACAATAGATTTTTTAAATTTGTTAAAAATAAGTTTTATACCGTTTATAAATGGCCCATTATATGTAGGTGGCGACCTTATGATAAGGGAACTAATATCCATTGGCGAGGATGTTATAGCAAGCGATGATCTTCTGGTTGGAGGAAATATAGATATGGGGGGTTCTTCGGGAATTGAATCGAAAATAATAAATGTTGGTGGTGACATAGAGATGACCGGAGGGTCTAGTATTGAATCCAGTTCTTCATTAGAAACAATGGAATTAATAGTTATGGATGATATCAGGCTGGAGGATAATTCAAATATAGGAGAATCAGCAAATCCGGTTAATTTATCCTGTCATGGAGAGGTAGTTGTTACAGGGGGCTCAGATTTATATTATAATGAGCCAATAGGAAATAGTATGTTTTCTGCACCAAAGCTTGACGTAAAGGTTTATGTCGATAGTTTTCTAAACCAGATACAGGAATTGCCAAGCGATGTACTTGTGATAGATGCGGCTGATATGCTTGTTCCGGGGGTATTTGTTATTGACCCGGAACTTTTGCTTTCACTTTTTCCTGTTCCTGTAACAATCCAGGCCTCCGAATCGGTAAGAATAATAACCGATGAGACCAATCCTACCATAATGGTTACAAAGGATGCGGATCCCTGCACCGCGCAGGTAGGAGATACTGTAACTTATAATTACGAAGTAACAAACATAGAAGCAAAAAATTTATATAATATAACCTGCAATGATTCTGAACTTGGTGTCGTATCTTTAAGCGGGCTTTTAGACCTTGATAGCGATGGTGTAGCCGATGACCTGTTAGCAAGTGACAGCGCAGGTGGGACTCTTACATACACTGTTACTGAATCTGATGAATCTGGAATAAATAATACTGTTACTGCAACAGGGGATACATCTTCTGTGCCGCCGAGCGATGAAGTTGAAGAAACTGTAAAAATAATAACAAGCCCTTACATTCTCGTAACAAAAGAAGCCACGCCAAACTATGGTGATGTGGGTGACCTTATAACATATGACTATACGGTTACAAATATGAGTGCAAATATTCTTACGGATGTAACCTGCGTGGATTCAAGACTTGGCGCCATAACGCTAACAGGGCTTACTGACGAGGATGTGGATGGGACTGCGGATGATATTGCAATCGGTGCGACTGCGACAGGGACTGCAGTATATACTATTTTATCATCCGACAAGCCGGGCCCAATAGAAAATTCGGTTACTGCTACAGCGGATTCTCCACTGGTACCTGATCCTGTAAGCGATACGACCATAGAATCGGTTAAGGTTATAATGGACCCCCATCTTCTTGTAATAAAGATGGCTACGCCAAATGTTGCAAATGTAGGTGACACGATAACATATGATTATACGGCTAGTAATGTTGGAATGCAGACACTTTATGATGTTTATCTAACAGATTTACCGCTGGGAATGGTATCTTTAACAGGACTTACAGATGAGGATAGTGATGGTATTGCCGATGACCTGTTTATAGGCCAGACTGCAACCGGCTCTCTTACATATGTAGTTACGGCAGCGGATAGCCCTGGTCCTTTAGAAAATACGGTATTTGCTTCGGGTGATACCGATCCCGGGTCGATTCTTCCGAGTGACCATGCAAGTGAATACGTAAATGTTGAAACAGGTCCATATATATTGATTGAAAAAAAAGCAAATCCGAATACTGCAGAAGTGGGCGATACGATAACATATAATTATACTATTGAAAATATAAGTGGCGGGATAGTTATTGATATAGCATGTGTTGATTCAGCACTCGGAGATGTAGCTTTATTTGGTCTTACTGATGAAGATTTTGATGGGACCGCCGATGACCTTGCAATAGGAGCGACTGCGATAGGAAGCATTACATATACAGTCACAAATGCGGACCTTCCGGGACCCATAAATAATTCTGTTACGGTTACATGCACCCCCATGATTTCAGGTGACGTTTATTACAGAGAAAGTGGTGACAATTCAATAAAATTTTATGAAAGCGGAGGCCATTACTATATTGAAATAGAGGGTAACGTACTGGTAGACGGCGATATAAGAATCGGGGAATCGATGGAGATAAATGATGTTGACCCTTCTGATAATGATATATATTATTCAGGAAGAGGCAAGCTTATCGCTACCGGGGAAATTAATGTTTCATCCGGTCTTTTGCCTATAGGAACTTTTCCTGAAGATGATTTACTTATATTAATGGCTTCGGGAGACCTTGATATAACAGTTGATGATTATAATCATTATAGTGCAGATTACATGGACCCGGATGTGCATATTCTTGGCCTGTCAGGTGGTACTGCAATACTTAACAGTCATAATGCAGTACTGGGTTCTCTTATTGCGAATTCTATAGATGCAAGGGATGAAAGCGGGCTGATTGGCTTCCTTCTTGGAAGTATGTCCACGATAGGATATGACGAAGGGCTTGACGCCGTAATACCCGAAGATCTTCCAAAACTTATTTTTGGAGGGGTACAGTTTGATAAACAGTGGGAAGAAATAGTAGATTGATACATTTATAGTAGCTATAAAAATTTAGAAGTAAAAAGATAAAAGGGAAAATTGACCGATTTATTTACCTCGAGAGTTAAGAATCTAAAGAAAAGCCTGAAAGAAAATGAGCTTGACTGCATAATAATTCTAAATGATTCAGATATAGCATATCTTACCGGCTTTTACGGCATTAATTCGGGCAGCATTTTACTCATAATTCCTGATTCCATATATCTACTTGTTAATTTTATCTATTTAGAGCAGGCGGAAAAATCATTTAAAGGTAAGGAAATTAAAGTAATACTTTACAGCGGCAATAAGCTTGAAAAGCTTAATGATATACTTGAAGGTTATAGGATAAATACCGTAGCCACTGATTGTAAAGATATAAGCTTTAAAGACGGAGTAAGTATTAATAAGCTATTAAAAAAGCAGGGTAAAAAATTAACAGATGCAGACGGTATCGTTAAGAGTTTAAGAGCAGTAAAAGATAATGAGGAAATTAAAAAAATTAAGAAGGCGTGCAGCATAACAGATATTTCCTTCGGGGATATATTGAAATTAGGTCCTGATAATATTAAGAAATTTTCAGAAGCTGAATTAGCTTTTTATCTGGAAGGACTTCTTGCAAAAAATGGTTCGGGTGGAAAGTCATTCGATATTATAACGGCATATGACGAAAATTCATCTATTCCACACTACATACCTAAAAAAAGATATATAAGAAACGGCGCTGTCCTTTTAGATTTTGGCTGCAGGTTTGATAATTACTGCTCGGATATGACAAGAACAATATTTACCGATGATAATAAAAAAAGTAGAGAATATAGGAAGTTTTATGATATAGTTCTAGAGGCGCAGCTCAGGGCGATAGAATATTGCAGGGAAGGTATAAGCGCAGGTGAACTGGACGGTGTTGCGAGGGATTTTATAGGCTCAAAAGGATACGCTGAAAATTTCGGCCATGGGCTGGGGCACGGTGTAGGGCTTGATATTCATGAAGAGCCGGTAATAAATAAGGGAGTAAAAACGATACTCAGGAATAATATGGTAATAACTATTGAGCCGGGCATTTATATTAAAAATTTTGGCGGGGTAAGAATAGAAGACGTTGTGATAGTAGGGAAAGATAAGTGCGAGGTTCTGTATGGTTCAAGGAAAGACTTTTTAATAATGAGTTCTTGAGTATTTTTAAAACTAAAAAAAATTTTTATTTTTTTTAAAAAGTTATTATTTATAATATGTTCATTATAAAATTATTTTTTTGGAATAGGGTATAAAAAGGTAATAGATATGATAAGCACCAGTGATTTTAAAAATGGAATGACGATATTGTATGAAGATAAGATTTACAGGATCCTTTATTTTCAGCATGTAAAGCCAGGGAAAGGCGGAGCTTTCGTAAGAACGAAATTGAAGGACCTGATGACGGGTGCAAACATTGATAAGACTTTCCGTGCCGGTGAAAAAATGGACCAGGCAATACTTGAAACGAAAGTTATGCAGTTTCTTTACAGGGACGAGCATTACGTTTTTATGGACACAAAGGACTACGAACAGGTAAGGATAGATGAAAAACTAATAGGGGAACAGAAGGAATATCTAACGGAAAATATGGAAGTATCGGTAGTATTTTATAAAGGGAAGCCGATATCACTTGAGCTTCCAATAAGTATAGAAGCAAAGGTAGTTGATACTGAGCCCGTAGTAAAGGGCGACACCGTAAGCGCTGGTTCAAAGCAGGCAAAGATAGAAAGCGGGGCAAAAATTATGGTTCCCCTTTTTATAAATAAAGGGGATATAATAAAGGTTGATACAAGGACCGGAGAATATATAACACGGGTAAGCACCTAAAAAAAAGAAAAGAGATTCTAATAATATGTACCAAACAACAAGAAGAAAAAGCAGGGTCAATGCGATAATATTGTTATACCAGAGGGATCTGCTTGGCAAAAATATAGATAAAATAATTGAAAGCAATAAATCAGCAGGGAATGATTATGACGAGTTTACCCTAAAGCTTGCAATGGGAGTTGAAAGTCATGAGGAAGAAATAGATAATCTGATAATGGGTATAGTGGAAAACTGGTCTCTAGAAAGGATTGCAATAATTGACAGGAACATATTAAG
>CAYVWW010000023.1:0-11565 GCA_964455605.1 uncultured Actinomycetota bacterium
CCCAGAGTCAAGGAATCGCATATTTTCAAAAGCGGCTTTACCGCTTTTACGCATAAAGAAAAGTGCATTGATTGCGGTATCTGTAAAGAAGTATGCAGGTTTGACGCAGTGAGACCTGATTTTACGATAGACCCGGTTTCCTGCGAAGGTTGTGCATTCTGTAGCTATGCCTGCCCAAAAGATGCGATAGAGATGAAGGAAAATATTTCCGGCGAGTGGTTCGTATCAGATACGCGCTTTGGGCCACTGGTACATGCCCGGCTTGGCATTGCCGAGGAGAATTCAGGAAAATTAGTTACGCTGGTCCGCCAGAAGGCAAAAGAAATTGCTGAAAGCGGAAATTACAAGTGGGCTATCTTAGATGGCTCACCTGGCATCGGCTGTCCGGTAATTGCTTCTATAACAGGGGTGGATTGCGTGGTTATGGTAATCGAACCTACGTTATCAGGTTTGCACGATGCGCAAAGGCTTCTGGATGTAACGAATCACTTTAATATAGAGTCAAAAGTAATAATAAACAAATATGACCTGAATTCCGGTTTAACCCAAAAAATAGAGGAGTGGTTTAAAGAGAGGAAAATTGAAGTTCTTGGAAGAGTAGAGTTTAATAAAACCGTGGTAGAATCGGTTGTAAATGGGAAGACCGCAATAGAATATGCAGACAGCAGAGTTGTAGGGCAGTTAAAAGATATATGGGAAAAGCTCAAAGAGAGGCTTGAAGAAGGTGATTAAAAATATTCCAGGAGCAATTGGTGAAATAAGGTCCATAAGAGATTATATTGAAAGTAGGCATTTTAAAAATGGTTCGAAAGACCTCCATATAATAAGGTTTTATTCTTCATATGTTGCGATATCGAATGGGATAGTAAGCGTAGTTACGGAACCACGTATGAAATATTGCCCCCTTGCAGGAATTTTATACAAAGGCCTGAATTCATCCAGTGGCCCTTCAATAATTAAAGGAATAATAAAGAAAGCAGTAGAGAATAAAATAAATGATTTCGGGTTCTTTACAGGGGAGCGCAGGTTATCGGGAAGCAGTATAGCAGTGCCTTTTGGGGCTTCGGAAATTTTGATGTATGCTTTGAGAAGAAGGGTAATTGATGCGGCAGTAGTAGTATGTGATGGAGCAGGGACAGTAATTGTGGATAAGCCGGATATCGTGCAGGGAATTGGCGCGCGGATGAATGGAATCTTTTGCACATCTCCAGTCAAAGGGATAATAGAGAAGTTAGAAAGGGCAGGCGTTCACATTCTGTCAGGGGATGGAACTATTGACCAGATAAAAGGAGTAGAAAAGGCAGCTTACCTTGGATATAAGAATATAGCGGTTACCATTAACGCTTCTATGGATGAACCAATGGATATTTTAAGGGAGATGGAGGGAAGATTAGATATATCCATTGTATCGATGGCAGTCTGCACTACAGGGATAACCGATAACAGGGTTATGGAAATAGTGAGGAATGCCGATATTGTCTGGAGCTGCGCATCGAAGGGAGTTAGAGAAATGGCAGGTAAAAAAGCGATAATACAACTTTCAAAAATAATACCGGTTTTTGTTTTGACGGAAAAGGGCCTTGGACTCGTAGACAGTTACAGTTCCGGAAGTGGCATTCTGGCAGGGCTTAATCCGGGCAGCCAGTATTTAATTACCGGCAATCTTAACAAAGGTAAGAGCATTAAAATTGGCAATTTCAGGTCTTATCTGGTAGAAGCAAAGCTACCTGTGAGAAATGGAAGAGAACCTATAATGAGTATAGATTGATTGGCCATGCCGGGATATAATAGTTTTTTTGTGTTTTGAGAAATTATGAAATAGAATAAAAAATTAGTGTGGAAGGTAAAATATTTATTATATTTTTTTGGGGTAAAAATGAGAGTGCAAGTTCTTTATGATAAGGAATCAACGCAAAAAGGTCTCCATGCAGGGTGGGGAGTTTCTTTTTTAATTAATGAAGAAATATTATTTGATACCGGAGAAAATGGGCGCTGGCTCCTGGATAATATGAATAAGCTAAATGTGGATATTGAAAAAATTTTATCAGTGGTAATATCCCATGACCACTGGGACCACACGGGCGGGTTGTGGCATGTTTTAAAGGAACGTGAAGGATTGAGAGTCTATGCTTGCCCGGGTTTTAGCCAGGAGTTCAAAAAGAAGGTTAAAGAACTAAAAGGCGAGCTGGTAGAATTGGATAAGGTCACTGAAATTACCGGGGGCGTATTCGTAACTGGAGAGATTGCCGGGGAATATAAGGGGAGCTATATAGGAGAACAATCAGTTGTCCTGAAAACTGACAGGGGGCTTGTCATAATTACGGGATGTTCCCACCCCGGTATTATAAAGATTGTAAGCCATGTAAAAAAAGATTTTCCCGGCATGAAAATTTATCTGGTATTCGGCGGATTTCATCTGCTGCATAAGAGCGAAGCAGAAGTAAGGCCTATTGCAGGGGAATTCAAAGAATCAGGGATAGAAAAAGCCGGTCCCACACACTGTACCGGGGACGGTGCGCAGATGATTTTTAAGGAAGTGTATAAAGACGATTATATACCAATAAAAGTAGGACTTGTGCTGGAATTTTAACATTGGTAAGGTGACAATTTTATTCTGGAAAAAGAGTGGGTTAATTGATTAAGATAATTGATGACGCCGGGAATACTTATTATATAAGGAGGTAATGCAGTGATAGGTATGATAAAAAAGCCAATTGAGGAAATTCTTGGTTATCTTGAGGGTAAAAAAAAGATATTGCTATATGGATGTGGAGGATGTGCCACTGTTTTTCATACCGGTGGAGAGGTTGAAGTTGAAGAGATGAAAAAAGCCCTAACTGAGAATGGCAAGGAAGTTATAGCTGCTATATCTGTTCCATTCGGGGAATTTTCATGTTATGCCCCATGGGTTATTAAAAGAGTTTCCAGCTATATGGAAGAGCTTAAAAGTTGTGATGCTGTTCTAATGTTAAGCTGCGGTGATGGGCTTCAGGTAATGAGAGATATTATGGAAGAAAAATTTGGTCTGGTAAAGCCCATATATCCTGCAACAAATCCGGTAGGCCATATGGGTGGTGGTCCGACGGTATTTAAGGAAAAATGCATCCAGTGCGGTGATTGCGAACTGGGCAGAACAAGTGGCATATGCCCGCTGACACAGTGCCCGAAGGGTTTATTGAATGGACCGTGCGGCGGGGTAAGGAAGGGCGGGAAATGCGAGGTCAATCCTGACATGGATTGTGCATGGGTCCAGATATATAGAAGATTAAAAGAGCTGGGTGAACTTGAGAAGATGGATGAAATCCTTCCGCCAAAAGATTGGAGCAAGACGCAGAGACCAAGGGTACTGGAAGTAGAACCTCTTTCTCTCAGGGAGTAATTATTTAAAAGAGATTTTTAAAAAGATTTAATTGTAAAACAGGAGGAAGCAGATGGCTGAACCTTTTAGGAAAATATTAAAATCGGGTAAATTCATAGTGACTGCTGAAGTTGGCCCGACAAAAGGGACAAATATACAAAAGATGATTGACCATATAGAACTTCTTAAACTTAAGGTCGATGCATTGAATGTTACAGATAACCAGAGTGCCGTAATGAAATACCCTTCTCTGGGTGGCTGTCTTCTAATAGAAGAGCGTGGAGGGGAACCGATACTTCAGGTTACATGCCGTGACAGGAACAGGTTATCTATCCAGTCAGACCTGCTCTTCGCATTTTCGAGGGGTATAGAAAATGTTTTATGCCTGACGGGAGATGCTCTTAAGATGGGAGACCATCCCCAGGCAAAGCCGGTTTACGATATTGATTCAATCCAGCTGATACAACTTGTCAAAATCCTGAACTCGGGAAAGGATATTTCGGGCAATGAGCTTAACGGTGGGGTAGATTTCTGTATCGGAGCGGCTGCCACGCCGTCTTCGGACCCGATTGAGCCCCAGCTTATTAAATACAGAAAGAAGTTAAATGCCGGGGTTGATTTTATCCAGACGCAGGCAGTTTATAACCTTGACGATTTAAAAAGGTTTGTGGATTATAGCCGTAACATAAATAAGGAAGTGAAGATACTGGCAGGAATAATTCTGTTGTCAAGCGCCGGTATGGCAAAATGGCTAAATGAAAATATACCCGGTATTATTGTCCCCGGTAATTTGATAGACAAACTTGCAGAAGCGCCGGAAGGGAAGAGTCTGTCAAAGGGGATAGAGATTGCAGGCGAACTAATAAGGAAAATAAAGGATGAAAAAATCTGCGACGGAGTTCATATAATGGCTATTGGAAGAGAAGAAAAGGTTCTTGATATGCTGGAAGCAGCCGGTATCTAGAAAAATAGGATAAGAGGTTGGTCACAGACGATGCCCCGAAAAATAGCTTTAATCAATTACAAAAAGTGCGCTCCTGAAGAATGCAAGGATGGTATATGTAATGCAATAAAGGGGTGTACCAGAAAGGTTATAAAACAGGAAGATCCATATGACCCACCTTTCATTAACACAGGTCTTTGCATCGGATGTTTTGATTGCCTGCCGTACTGCCACAGGAAAGCCATAGAAAAAGCGTAGCAGCGGAGCGTTTGGTAAAGTTTATGGTTCTAATGAAAAAATAAGAGTGTCCAGCCAATCAGGGGACTATTTCTATTTTGGGATCAAGTATGATTTCAGAATTTAAAGAATTCGAAACGAAGCAGCCCTCTTTGGAAATATCCAGAAGATTTTTTGCTTTATCTAAATCATCGGCAAACTTAATTGTTAGTTTTGGCTTTAGGGTTATTTTTGAAAACTGGTATTTGATATCGACAAGTTCGATTATCCCTTCAGCAAAGCTTTCATAGCAAACAGTTTCAAGGCCCTTCCTATTCGCGTAATAAGAAAATGTTGTCATAAGGCAGGCGTTAACGGATGCAAGCATTAGTTCTTCGGGTGTCCAGGTTGCTGGTATCCCTCCAAACTCGACAGGGGTCGTAAGCTCAATGGGATGCTTATCGGTCGATTCGATAGTTCCTCTTCCCTTACCTGTCATTTTTAGATTTGTCGTATATATAAATCTTTTTCCTTTGACTCTTACACCGGAATTGTTCATTTTAAAACCTCCTGAAAAATGGTTTTTATCATAATCAATGCTTAATCAATACTACTTTATTTTTCTTAATTCTTCTATTTTATTATCAAGTTCTTCTTCAAGGTCCTCTATCTCCATCATCATGCATGGCTTTATTGAATGAGCGGGTAGACTTGCCTTTTTTTCTTTAATCTTATTCTCCAGTTCACTTATCTCAGATTCTATTTTTTTAATTTTTTCTTGATTATAATCCATTATATTCACCTTCTTAATAATTATCATATAACCATAGAATTAATATTAAAAAACATTTATTCTTCTTGAGAATGTTTAAATGGAATCAACCTCTACATATTTTGCGAAAATATCTTCAGCGGGAATTAAAATATATTTTTCTCCTTCGTGTTTTACTTCTGCGCCGGAATATTCCTTATAGATTACATGGTCACCGATAGATATTTCTTCAGAAGCCCCCTTCGCCATAGCGACAACTTCACCTTCTTTAGGTTTTTCCCTGGCGGTGTCAGGAATAATTATCCCGCTTGTTGTTTTTTCTTCTTTTTCCGTAGCCAGCTTTATTAGAACGTAATTATTTATTGGCTGGATCTTTTTCATTAATTAATCCTTTCTGTCATGTTTTGTATATTTTTTTATTTTAATTATTTTTTATTCCCAAAATAGAATCAAGCTTTGCTTTGTCAAATCCTACTACGATTTTGCCGTCAATATCCGTTTGAGGGATTGCAGATTGCCCGCTTCTTCTTATCAAATCCTGGCCGGCTTTAGCGTCGCGGGAAATATCTATCTCCCTGAAAGGGATGCTATTCCTTATAAGGTATGATTTTACTGCTCCGCACCATGAACAAGTAGGTGAAGTATAAACGATAACCCTGTGGTGCTTTTTAATTTTCCCGGCTGGCAGTTTAAGCGCATAACTATCATATAGCAATGTTTCAAAATAGTTTTTATCATGAACTCCATATATTATGTTGGAAATTTTCTTATCTTTCAGGATAAGTACGGCAGGAACCGTATCTATCCCGTAAACAGGATGTATATCCCTTACCAGGGAAGCGTTTACCCCGAATATGGGGGCATCTGGATTTTCTTTTTTGATTTCTTTTAATGTATCAAGTGCCTCTTTACTTTTTTCAGAAGAATCAGAGTAAAAAACAATAATCATACAGCTTCCGTCTTTTTTTATAATCTCATCCAGATGAGTTTTATTTTTTAGTTCATTTATCATAGTCATCTCTTTTTTCTAAGTCACTTTAAATTTTTAAAAAAATTTATTTACCGTTTTAGCATGGCATTTTCAGGTAAGCTTTAGCGCTTCAAGCTCCTTTAAAGTTTTTTCAGCGATTATTTTTTCGCTTTTAAAATGCTTTATCATCCTAGCGAGGCATTTCTTTCCTTCATCGGGACCATCGAGATAATTTTCACATGCGTCCATAAACTCTTTCGTTTTTGCTATGTTTACTTCGACTTTTTCCGGTATTTTTTCGCTATCGTGCCTTATGGCATTTACAGGACAGATGACATGGCACCTCCCGCAGCGGATACAGCCGGACATATCTATAGCAGCTTTCTGGCTTTCCATAAATATCGTATCTGTTGGGCACTCTCCAACACAAATCCTGCATCCTGTACATTTCTCTTTATCTATCCAGGGCATTTTAAAAATCCTCCTTTCCCGTTCTGGTTTTTTAAATTAGTCGTTTTCAAGCTCTGGCGGGGACTCATGTCTGCCTGGTTTCGTATAAAGTATTTTATCAGAATCAAGAAAGCCACTTTTTTGGAGGTAGCTTAATTCCGGTGCCATTGTTCCACAGGCAACTATCGCATAATTTTTAAAAGATTTTTTTACCATTTTTAATCCCTGCAATTGTCCGGGTAAATTTAAAGTTTACAGTTACCATAAACCCTTATTTTCAGTCCTATTTTACTGCGTAAACGCTTTATTAGAGTTTACACAATCAAGTAATTATATTAAAATTATGGGCATTTGTTAATAAGCTTATAAATTGGACAGAGAGGTTAAAAATGAAAGAGTATGACATTGTAATAATAGGAGGAAGCGCGGCAGGATTGACAGCAGGAATTACTGCAAGAAGATTCTATTCTGACAAGAGAATTCTTATAGTAAGGAAAGAAGAGCAGGTGTTGATACCGTGTGGCATACCTTATATTTTCGGGACCGTATGCTCACCCGATAAAAATTTGATACCGGATTCCGTACTTGAAAAAAATAATATCGACCTCGTGGTAGGGAAAGTGGAGGAGATAGATAAAGAGAAAAAAATTGCAAAGGTGAACGGAAGTGAAGACATAAAGTATGAGAAGCTGATAATAGCTACGGGCTCGCTGCCTGTAGAGCCGCCGATAGAAGGCTTTGGCAAGGAAAATACTTTTGTAATCAAAAAGGAAGTTCCTTACCTGAGCAATATGCTGGAAAAAATAAACGAATCGAAGAATATGGTTATTATAGGTGGCGGATTCATAGGAGTAGAGTTTGCAGATGAATGCCAGAAGGAAAGGGACGTTAAGATTTCAATCATAGAGATGCTGCCACATTGCCTTATGCAAATTTTTAGTGAACCAATATGTGCTATGGCGGAAAATTTATTAAAAGAAAAAGGTGTTGATATCTTTTCTGGCGAAAAAGTAGAATCAATTATCGGAAGCGATAAAGTGGAAGGTGTTAAACTGGCCAGCGGGAAAGAGATTGATGCTGATGTTCTGCTTTTGGGAGTAGGCGCAAGAGCTAATTCAAGGATTGCCAGAGAGGCAGGAATCAAGGTTAACGAGAATGGGGTAATCGTCGTTGATAGGTATATGCAGACAAGCGAAAAGGATATTTTTTCCTGTGGTGATTGCTGCGAAAAATTTTCCTTTTTCACTAAAAAACCCAGTAACCTGATGCTGGCATCTGTAGCAACTAACGAGGCGAGGATTGCCGCTGCTAATTTATACGGGATTAATAGAATAAACGAAGGCGTAATCGGAGCTTTTTCAACTGTTATTGGTGAAACTGCACTGGCAAGGGCAGGAATGTCTGTGAGTGAAGCCAGGGAAAATGGTTACGATATAGTAGTTGGAACCGCAGAAGCGCCAAACTGCCATCCGGGTTGCATGCCGTGTGGCAATAATTTGAAAGTTAGTCTGGTGTTTGAAAAGGGGTCAGGTATCATACTCGGAGGGGAGCTTGTAGGAGCAAAGTCTGGAGGAGAGTTAATAAACCTGATTAGTGGCTGCATTCATGAAAAGATGATTGCAAGCCATATGGCAACCTTCCAGATGGGAACTCACCCTGCGTTGACCGCTTCGCCTATTGCTTACCAGATAAGTAACGCTGCAGAGATAGCGGTTAAGGAATTAAGGGGTTAGTTATAGCAAGAAGCTGGATAATGGCAAAATACGAAATTTCTATCAAAGCTAAGTTAAGCATTCCTGGTAATTAATCTTCTTAAAAAATGATTATAGGGTTAAACTGGCACTGGTTTAAAATTGATACAGGATGTCGTTAAAACAGGTTCAGGAAGCTTACTTTAATGATTATAGAATATCTGATAATTAATTTGTTGTGTATTAAGACAGATAGTTTAATAGAAGGTAATTATGAAAAAAACAATCAGTTTTAAAGACATAGACAAAGCAAGAAAAACACTGGAGCTGGGAGAGACCTCAAGTATGCAGGAGATTAAAAGTAAATACAGGGAGCTGTCACTAAAGTACCATCCAGACAGGCATGCTGAGAAAAAAGAAGAATATGAAGATAAGATTAAAGAGATAAACAATTCATATGAGATTCTTGTAAACTACTGCATAAAATATCCCATTTCCTTTGAAGCCAGCAAGACAAAGGAAGTTGAAGAGGGTGAATACATGAAGCAGCATTTTAAGAGATTCTACGATGGCTGGTGGGGGGATATTGACTGATGCCCAGAACAGGACCTTTTGAGAAATATTCGGATAGATATGAGGATTGGTTTTTTAACAATGAATATGCGTACCAATCCGAAGTAAATGCTATTAAGGAAATTCTGCCTGATTTTAAAGATGGAATAGAAATCGGTGTTGGAAGCGGAAAATTTGCGGCACCCCTTGGAATAAAATTTGGGATTGAACCGTCAGGCAAGATGGGTAAAATAGCAACTGGGATGGGCATAAAAGTAGAAAAGTCTGCTGCGGAAAATCTTCATTTTAAAGATTGCAGTTTTGACCTTGCCCTGATGGTTACTACGGTATGCTTTCTGGATGATGTTAAAAAAGCTTTTTCTGAAGTATATAGAATATTAAAGCCGGGGGGCTTTTTTATTAACGGTTTTGTGGATAAGGAAAGCGAGATCGGAAAAATATATCAAAAAAATAAAGATAAAAGTGTTTTCTATATAGAAGCAGATTTTTTTTCGACAGGTGAGATAATAAAATTTTTAAAGGAAACAGGTTTTAAAAATTTTGAATTCAGGCAAACTATTTTCCGTACCCTTGATAAAATAAATAAAATAGAAAAAGTGGAGCCGGGTTATGGCAAAGGATCTTTCGTAGCGATAAGAGCCGAGAAGTAATAATTAAATATTTTTTAATTCAAAAAGATTTTTTTAAAAGATTGAGATTATGAAGTTAAGACTCGAGTGCGTCGTATGCTATCTGAGGCAGGCGCTTGACGCCGCCTGGATGGCAACGGACGATAAAAAATTACACGAAGAAGTATTAAAAAAATCACTTGCCATTGCATCCGATTTTGATTTGAATAGCTGCGGCTTTACCCTTCAGGGAAAAATAAAAAAGATGATGGAAAAAATATTGCCGAAAGTGGACCCTTATAGCGGGGTAAAGAAAAAATTTAACAGCATTGCCCTCGGCATGGAAAACAAGCTGAAAGATATAATAAAAAATTCAGAGGACCCTTTTGAAAAAAGTCTCAGGATTTCACTGGCGGGAAATATTATTGACTTTGGTCCGGGAATCAAACTGAATGAAAAAGTTTTAAATGAAGCAATAAAAAAATCTTTCTCGCAAAAACTGGATAGAAAAAAAGTTGAGTTATTTAAAAAAAATATTGATGAGTCAAAAAAGATTTTGTTTATAGGCGATAATGCGGGAGAGATAGTAATGGATAAAATTTTTATAGAATATCTTCCCCGGGAAAAAATTACTTATGTTGTGAGGGGAGGCCCTGCTATAAATGATGCTACTATGGAAGATGCCAGAGAGGTTGGGATGTTAGATTATGTAAATGTTATTACTACCGGTCTTGATATGCCGGCGGCTATTCTTCCCTACTGCTCAAAAAGTTTTTTAGACGAGTATAATAGCTCTGACCTTGTTATAGCAAAAGGCCAGGGCAACTATGAAGTTTTATGCGATGAGGAAAAAAATATTTTTTTCCTTTTAAAAATAAAATGCCCTGTAGTCGCTGAAACTTTTAGAGATGAATATGAAGTCGGGGATATAGTTATATATAGAAAATAATTTAAAAAAAAATTCCTGAAAAATTATTTTTTATTTTTTTAACTCCAGTTTAAATTCTTATTTTAAATTGTAATTATTTGTTTAATTATAGTTAGGAATATTTTTATAATCTTTAATTATCTAATTTATATTATTTTATACTATATTTTAATTAATAATTATTTTTATAAATTTATATTGACATTTATATCAAATTTTGTTAATTTATTAATAAATAATTTTTTGATGTTATTTTGAAAACTAAAAAATATTTTTAAAGATAGAGACAATGATTTACATTCTGTTAACTGGGCACTTTTAGAATGTAATGAGTCAGTAGTGCAACCGGCTAAAAAATAGCCGGTTTTTTTATTAGTTAGAATTTAAGGATTAGATTTTTTAATTATAACTTAATATAAGTAATGAAAGTAATATAATATAAAGATTATAGAAATAATAAAAAAATTATTGACAAAATAAAAAATAAAAACTAATATTAAATGTGTAAAAAAATATAAATAGTTATTTTGAAAATAAAATAAAAAAATATTTAAATAAAATAAAAATAATTTAAAAAAAAATATAAAAAAAATAATTTTTAAAAAAAATAAAAATTTTGAATTGAATAAAACTGGAAAGTAAATAAAAAAGTAAAAAAAATAAAAGTATGTTTAAAAAGGAGGGGAAAATGAGGAAGATATTAGGATTGTATGTAAGGTTAGCAAACAGAAAGGGAGCAAGCGCTGTAGAGTATGCATTGATAATTGCAGTTATAGCTCTCGTAATGGTAGCTGGCGCTGTTGTACTTGGTACTAGTCTAGAACAATTATTCACAAATATAGGTGCAACACTTCAGAGTTATACAACATAGAGTGAAAGTAAAGACTGCTGGTTAGTAGAAAGTTAAAGAAACCGGTAGAGAGATGATAGTTCCACAGCTTTTATAGCTGTGGAACTATAAATTAAATTAAATTATACCCAATAATGCAAATTATTGGGTATAATAGTTTATATTAATATTTTTTTCAATATTGAATTAAATGAAAAGATTAATAA
>CAYVWW010000024.1:0-11392 GCA_964455605.1 uncultured Actinomycetota bacterium
TGTTATATTCGATGTATGTGGGAAGTTTAAATAAATTCCATGTTCTTCTAAAAGGTCAATTTTTCTATATACTTTAGCCTCTTCCTTTTTTGACAGACTCGTTATGAAATCTGCTACCGGGCTTTTACCTTCTTTAGTTGTATATAATTTAACCTCCCACTTCATATCAGTAATATAACGGATATGTTATATTTTGTCAAGTGTTTTACTGATTTATCAGTTCAAATAAAAATATTAAAGAAATAAGAAAAACCGTAAAAGAGTTAAGTGCTCTGGCTGGTGATTCAAAAGCCAATTCATTGCTTGAGTTTGTGCTTGTAATACCTTAATCATATTAATAATTACAGCTGTTTCCCATTTGGGGTTGATTGTCTATCAGAAGCTTTATGTTCTGGACTTATATGTGCCTAATATGGTTAAAACTATTGTGATGATTGGTTTTGCTGCTTATGGTATATTTGATGTAACAAAAAAAGTTCAGCCACAATAAGGGCAGTCCCATTATCTTGAAGGGACGGGTATTAACTGCTTTTACCCTTTACATTCTTATAATCTAATACTGACTCCTGGCCGTACCTGCAATATTTTAAAAGCCGGCATGAGGTGCATTTCGGGCTTTTAGCCAGGCATATTGTTCTTCCCAGCGCGATTATTCTATGCGAAAAGTAGCTCCAGCTTTCCTCTGGAATTATTTTCATAAGGTCGAACTCTATTTTTACAGGGTCCTTATTTATAGTAATGCCAAGCCGGTATGAAATTCTTTTTACATGGGTATCCACTATTATTGCCTGCTTGCCGAATATATTGGCGAGCACCACATTGGCGGTTTTTCTTCCAACACCATGCAACGTAGTTAAATCCTCAATGTTATCAGGCATTACGCCATTATACCTTTCAAGTATATCCTTCGAGCAGCTGATTATGCTTTTCGCCTTGTTCCTGAAAAAACCGGTTGATTTTATATCTTTCTGCAGCTCCGCCATATCTGCGCCTGCGAAATCTTCGATGGTTTTATATTTTTTAAAAAGCTCCGGGGTTACTTTATTCACAAGTTTATCGGTGCTCTGCGCGGAAAGGATCGTGGCAATAAGGAGCTGGTAAGCATCCTTATGAGTGAGCGAAGTTGATACTGTTTCCGGGTATTCCTGTCCAAGTATATCAATTATCTTTTTGATATTTTTTACTGTAGGCTCATATACGGTCTTATGTGTGGCTTTTGGCTCCACGGTTTTTCTTTTTGTTCTCATATTATTTTTTATTTTTATTTTGCCTTTGTTTTCTTATCTTTTTTATTTTTAAGGTATTCACTTATTTTGCCAACGGAAAATGTGCTGGGAATATCATCTTTTTCAAGCCAGCCCTTCCGGGCAATATTTACGCCGAATTTATAGTCATCCAGCCCCTTTATACTGTGGGCGTCCGGGTTTATGAAGATTTTAATTCCTTTTTCCTTCGCGTACTTGCACATTCTCCAGTCAAGGTCCATCCTGTAGGGATTTGAATTTATCTCTATATCCACGTTATTCTCTGCAGCTGCATTTATAATCCTTGTGATGTCAATCTTGTAAGGGTCCCTTGCCAGAAGGAGCCTCCCTGTGGGGTGGGCAAGGATGGTGGTAAACTTGTTTTCAATGGCTTTTATAATCCTCGCTGTCATCTGTTCTTCACTGAGGTTGAAATTGGAATGAATTGCGGCAATAATAAAATCGAACTTTTCAAGGATGCTGTCTTTATAGTCAAGACTACCGTCCAGCAGGATATCTGATTCGATGCCTTTGAATACCCTGAATCCTGGAAAACTGGCGTTCATTTCATCCATTTCTTTTAAATATTTATCGATTTCTTCATCTTTTATGCCCCCCGCATAGGAGGCGGTCTTGCTGTGGTCGCTTATACCGGCATACTGGAAGCTATTTTCCTTTAAGTGTTTGCATATCTGCTCCAGGGTATTGTTGCCGTCGCTATGGGTGGTGTGTATATGGAAAATCCCTTTTATATCTTTTTCTTCGATTAGATGGGGGAGTTTTTTATTTTTGCTTGCTTCGATTTCTCCGTAGTTTTCCCTGAGTTCAGGGGGTATCCAGTCCATTGAAAAATAGTCGTATATATCTTTCTCAGTGCTGCATTTAATCAGCCGGTTATTTTTGTAAAGGCCATATTCATTCATTTTTATATTATTTTTTTTCGCCGCAGTTCTCATAGCGGTATTATGCTCTTTGCTTCCGGTGAAATGCAGAAGGGCATAGGGGTATTGTTTATCGTCAACAATCCTTATATCAACATTAATGCCTGACTTTAGCCGTATGCTTGATTTCGTATCGCCTTTAGCAATTATATCTGCTGCCTCATCAAGGCCGGTAAAGAAATCCATTACTTTTTCCGGATGGCTGCTGCTTGCAACTATGTCGATGTCCTTTACGGTTTCTTTTTTTCTTCTTACGCTGCCTGCAAGACTGGACCTTGTCGTATATTCGAAATCCTGTATTTTTTTATTGATATTTTCCGCTTCTTTTATGACGTTTGCGAAAAGGTATCTGCCCCTGTATTTTTTTAGTATTTCAATTCCCTTAAGTATATTATCCTGTGTCTTTTTCCCGAAGTTGGGTAAATCTACAAGGCGGTTTTCATTGCAGGCATATTCCAGCTCTCCGACCGTGCTTATGCCAAGGTTGTCATAGAGATATTTTATTTTTTTAGGGCCCATTGAAGGGATTGAGAGCATTTCCACAAGACCGGGCGGGATTGATTTCTTAAGGTCTTCATAGAATTTGATTTTTCCCCTGTCTATCAATTCCTTTATTCTTTCCGCGGTATGGGATCCTATGCCTTTTATATCTGTAAGGTCCTTTATTTCTAAATTCTTATTTAAGTCAATATCCGATGATTCAAGAGCGCGTGCTGCATTCTGGTAAGCCCTTATTTTAAATGGATTTTCATCCTTTAGCTCAAGGAAAACGCTTATGTCTTTTAAAATTTTTATTATTTCTTCTTTATCCATAAAAAAAGTATTTTTATTTTTTATATATCTTTATTTTACCAATTTTACTATCTATTAATGCTTTGTGTAAATCATTGCAGGAAGCATTAATTTCCCTGTCTCCCGGGCATTCTGTAAAGCTATTACATGTTTAGATTTCTTCCCCTGGTCAGCGGGACAAAGGCGACATCGCAGAGCTTTATTTTTTCTAAATTATTTTTGTTTTTGATCACTTTGTATAAAACCTGTGACCAGCTTGAAGGACCCACGGGAATAACCATAATGCCGCCGTCTTTTAGCTGTTCTATGAATTTTTCCGGAATATGGTCGGGAGCTGCAGTTACGATTATTTTATCATAAGGAGCATATTCTTCCCATCCGAGATAACCATCGTGGTTGCTCATTTTTATATTCCTGTAACCGTCAAGAAGGATTTTGTTTCTATTGTAAAGATAAGAAATTATTTCTACTGTATATACCTCTTTTGCAAGTTCCGCAAGTATGGCTACCTGATAACCAGAGCCGGTCCCTATTTCCAGGACTTTGTCTTTGTCCGTAAGTTCAAGGTTCTCTGTCATTAGCGCAACTATATATGGCTGAGATATTGTCTGACCCGAACCGATAGGAAGCGGCCTGTCGTCATAAGCGGAATCAATAAATTCTTGGTCTATGAATTTATGGCGTGGGACTTTTTTTAATGTATCAATAACTCTCCTGTCTGAAATACCGCGTGCGATAATCTGCGTTTCGACCATATCCTCCCTGAGCATTTGAAATTTATCGCTGCCGCCCCTTTTGTTGGAATTATTTGTTTCTTTCATAACCGGAGTAGTAAATCGTGATATAATATTTTGGTTTAAAAATAAGTACAGCAATATTATAACACACAGGAAATTAGAAAATGATAAATTGGAAACTGGCAGGTATCCTTACGGATATAGCGGAATTTAAAAAATCAGGGGAGTCCAAAAAAATCGATGTCCCTAATTTGCTCGGGGCGTCAAGAACCATTATGGATACACCGGAAAGAATTGACACGGTTTATAAAAGTGGAAGGATCAATGATTTGTATGGAATGGAAGGGCTTGCCCTCAGTTATATAGCGGAATATATAGAGAAGGGAAGTATCGGATTTTACGAAGAATTAAAATCCAGATACGGCGAAGATTTAATAAAGCTGGTAAGGATAAGCGGGCTGGGTAAAAGGAAAATGTTCAGGGTTTATGAAGCCCTGAATGTAGTAAACCTTGATGAGCTAAAGGGAAAACTTGCAGGGAATTTAGATGGTGGAATTTCTGACATTATTGCGGAAGATATTTCGGGTTCCGGCAGGAGCAACCCATTTTATATTGAAAGACTGAAAGACTCTATAGATTACATGGATAGCATAAAAGGACTTTATCCGCGCTGGAGAGTTGAGCTCTGTGTTGATGAAATAAAAAATGCACTATTGAAAATGAAAAGCATAGAAGAGGCAGCCGTGGTCGGGTCTTTAAGAAGGAAAAAGCCTGCTGTCAGGGATATAGACATACTTATACTGCCTGGCTTTAACAGCGATTCCTTTACTCTGGGGAAAAGCGCGGAATTACTGGATGACCTTAAATCACTCGATTTTATAAAGGGGCTTAAAGGTAGCGATACGAGACAGGAAAGCATAAGTGCGAGGTTTGAAACCGTTTCTGGCATGAATGTGGAATTTATAATAAGCAGCAGAAAAAATTGGGCATATGATTTGTTATACACGACGGGTAGCAGGGAGCATATAAAGAAACTGGAGGAAGTGGCGCGCAGGAAAGGTTATGTAAAAAATGGCAGGATCAGGGTTGATGGTAATTTGGGCAATTTTACAGGCAATGGAGAACAATTGCCCGGTGCTGGCGGGTCGTCCTGTGAAGCAGGGGTATACGATATGCTTGGCCTTGAATATATTCCTCCCGAATTAAGGGAAGGGCGTGATGAAGTTGAGATTGCAGGGAAAAATTTACTTCCATTACTTGTCACCATAGATGATATAAAAGGCGATTTGCATGTTCATTCAAAATGGAGCGACGGCTCCCTTGAAATTGATAATTTGATAAAGAAGGCGAGGAAACTCAATTATGAATACCTTGCAGTTACTGACCACTCGATAAGCAATTATTACGGAAGGGGCCTATCAGGTGAGAGAGTCCTGGAAAAGATGGAATGCATAGATAAGCTGAGAATGAAAAATAAGGATTTTCACATATTGATGGGTTCGGAGGTAGATATTAAGCAGGAAGGTAAGCTTGATTATCCTGAAAGCATAATTGAGAAAATGGAAATAGCCATTGGCTCAATGCACTCTTCGTACCTTAATTCAGGAGCTGAAAATACCGGGAGTGCCGTAAGGGTGATTGAAAACAGGAATATTGACTTCATAGGACATCCAACGGGAGCTTTTTTTGGCAGCAGGGCACCTTACTCCATAGATATCGATCGTTTAATTGAAGCAGCGGCAGTGAACAGTAAGGCGCTGGAGATAAATTCATATTTTTTGAGATTGGACCTTAACGAGCAAAATGCGAGGAAGGCAGCTAAGAAGGGGGTCAAACTGGTTATAAATACCGATACGCATCGCCCGATAGATATGGATATGCTTACCCTTGGGGTCGATGTAGCAAGAAGGGCCGGGCTTGAGAAAAAAGATGTGTTAAATACCTTTACCTTTGAAGAGCTGATAAAATGGAAGGGAAAAAGAAATTAAATTTTTTTTGCATGTTTTACTGGTTTCAGGCTTTCTCTTGCAGGGGTTTATTATCCTTATAGTGTTTAAAGATTTCCCTGTCTTTAAAATCAGGCATAAATAGGTCTTCTTCTTTATCGAATGATATATAATCCTGTGTATATCCATAGCTAAAGCCTTTTCTTTCCGCATACTTTACTATTTCCATATACTCTTTTGCAGTAATCGTCCTGTTTAATTCGGGATATCTTGATGCCCTGTAGGTAGGCTGGTACTGGGCCATTATACTTAAGAATACATCGGTGGATAATTCATTCTTGATAAAATCAAGTGTATTTTTTACCCCTCCGATATTTTCAGGCATGACAAGAAGTCGTATAAGGATACCTTTTCTGGCTATTCCATCCTTATCAAGCTTGAGATTGCCAACCTGTCGGTACATCTCCTTTACTGACTGCCTGTTATATCGGGTATAATCCCTGACATGGGAATATTTTCTTGCTTTTTCATCGTCACTATAGCGCATGTCGGGCATGTAAATATCGATGACCCCGTCCAGCATCTTTATGATATCCGGGTTATCATATCCTCCCGTGTTAAAAACCGTTGGGATCGAGAGGCCTTTCGACCTGGCGTGATAAAGTGCCTTTATTATCTGGGGGATCCAGATAGTTGGCGAAACCAGGTTGATATTGTGGCAGCCGGACTTTTCAAGGTCAAGCATGGTTCGTGTAAGTTCAGGTATGCTGTGTTCTCTTCCTTCACGCTCCTGGCTTATCTGGTAGTTCTGGCAATATACGCACTTCATATTGCAATATGAAAAAAAGATAGTTCCAGAACCCCTGCTTCCCGAGATAGGGGGTTCCTCTCCGTGATGGGACGGTGCTGCAGAGATGACAGGTTTGTAGCCGGCAGCACAGATACCTTTTTCTCCTCTGGTCCTGTCTATATTGCACATGTGAGGACATAAATCGCAGCCGCTTAGTTTTTCATCAAGTACTCTGGACAGTTTTGATAATTCCATTTTAATAAAATTGTTATGGTTAAATAAGGTCAGGTTAAATAATGATGGGTTCAGGATATAATAATTTTACTTTTTATTGAACTTTTCTTTTTTTTCAGCTACTTTTAATTTCTCTTTGTCTGTGATGCTTTTTATGTAGCTGTAAACTTTTTCTATAATCTCCGGTTTTCTCTTCAGCAGATTATCAATTTTATAAATCCTGTATTCCATAAAATATTCCGGGGGGATATCCAGACCCTTAGAAATCAATTCGATGGTAGAAATAGGAGGATGGCTTTTTCTTTTTTTAAGTTTACTAAAGTAGCTGTAATTGAGGTTGGTCTTGTTGGCAAGACTTCTGAGCTTCGCTTTCTTCTCTTTTATTATATCATCCAGGGCGCTTCCGAATTGTTTGTTGGAATACATCATATATACGTAATATGTTTAATATATTTAAATTTTATTATATAGCATTTTTACATTCTAATATATCAGGGGAAGTTCTATAAGCATTTTAGTCAATAACAAGTTGACAATTTAATCAACTTTGACTTTAGGTTTTTTATTCTTAAATGTGAGGTATGACAATAGTCTTATAGAATTGTAACAAATATAATAATATTTTGATGTGTTACAGTGCTATTTATTATATAATAAATAGCAATAAAAGTGGTATGGAGCAGTGCAAACAGAATAGTTTGGGAAGGTGATTAAGGTAGCCAGGGATAAATCGGAATTAAGCGGTAAGAATAGTCTGTGGGGGACAAAAAAAGACGAATCGTTTTTCAGGGATATAATAGAAAATGCAAAGGATATAATATATAGGTGTAAAGTATTTCCTGAACTTAAATGTGAATATGTAAGCCCCTCGGTAAAAGAAAAACTTGGATATAATCCTGAAGAATATTATGCTGATCCTAAATTTATTTATAAAATAATACATCCGGACTATATAGAAATTGCCAGAGACATACATGCTGGAAATTTTGATTTTTCTAAGCCAGCTGAAATCTGTTATATACACAGAAATGGAAGCCTGGTATGGTGTGAAGATAACATGACCCCGTTCTACGATAGCTACGGTGAACTCATTGCAATAGAAGGCATTCTTCATGATATTTCAGAGAGAAAAGAAATGGAAAAGCGCCTGTCTTATTTATCTTTCCATGACAGTCTTACTAATTTATACAACAGGGCTTATTTCGAGGAGGAGTTAAAGAGGCTTGATACTGAGAGACAGATACCCTCAAGTATTATTATGGGAGACATAAACGGGTTAAAAATAATAAATGATGCATTTGGCCATAAAGAGGGGGACGAGATATTAAAAAGCTGTGCGGATGTTCTAAGAAAATGCTGCAGGGCAGAAGATATTATTGCGAGGTGGGGTGGGGATGAATTCTCGATAATTCTTCCCGAAACAACGAAAGAAGTAGCGATGGAGGTTGTAAATAGAGTCAGGGAAAATTCCACAAGGACCACAAGAGCGAAATTACCTCTGAGCATATCGCTGGGGGTATCTACCAGGGATAATATAGACAGGAAATTCCCTCTCGTTATTAAGGAAGCAGAAGACAATATGTACAGGCAGAAGCTCATAGAAGCAAAGAGTATTATAGGCTCGATTATATCATCTATTGAAAAAACTTTGTTTGAAAAGAGCATTAAGAGCGAGAAGCATACGAAAAAGGCAAGAGAAATGGCTATAAGGCTTGGAAAATCCATAGGTCTGTCGGCTTCCGATATGGAGGAGTTGTCTATGCTTGCAACTATGCACGATATAGGAAAGGTGGCAATTCTTGATATAATTTTAAGTAAAAAGGAAAATCTCAGCAAAAAGGAATGGGACACTATAAAGCGGCACCCTGAAATTGGCTACAGAATTGCACTTTCTTCAGAACATCTTTCGAGCATAGCCAAGTACATATTAACTGTTCATGAATGGTGGAATGGGAAGGGCTATCCGCAGGGGCTGAAAGGGGAGGACATACCTGTTCTTTCCAGGATAATAACCATAACAGACGCTTATGAGGTTATGATAACAGGGCGGCCATATAAAAAAGCTATAAATAAGGAAGAAGCGATGGCAGAGCTTAAGAGGTTCAGTGGGACACAATTCGATCCTTACCTTGTAGATAAATTCATAGATATACTGAACAGTGGCAGTAATTAAATTTTTCCAATAAAAAAGTTAATAAACAAAATAAAGATCGGGTTCTTTATTTTATTATTTCCCTGTAAACCTCAATGTATTCTTTTACCATTCTCTCCTGAGAGAATTTTTTTTCGACTGTCTCCCTGCACGATTTTCTTGAAATGCTTTCTATATCCTTAAGCTTTACTACCATTTCTTCTATTTCACTCACAACAAAACCATTTTTGCCATCCTGGATAATTTCAGGCATGGAGCCTCTTCTAAATGCAAGAACAGGGGTCCCGCATGCCATTGATTCGATGATGCTTAAACCAAACGGTTCATCAAAATTAATAGGGTGGAGCAGTGCGAAGGCATTCCTTAAAATCTGGTTTCTCTCACGGGGTGCAATAGAGCCAATATAGGTAATATCATTGTTCAGGTAGGGCTCAACATATTCCTCGTAGTATGCTTTATCCTGGACAATTCCTGCAATAATCAGTTTCATTTTTGCTTTTTTTGCAACTTTTATAGCTTCCCATGTGCCCTTGTCAGGATGTATCCTGCCAAAATATAGTAGATAATCTCCAGGGTTCTCATTCAGGATGAAATTATCCATATCTATGCCGTGATAAATTGTTCTTATATAATCAAGTTCAGAGCTCCTATCTGCATTGCTTATCGAGACGTAACTGGTTGTTTTGTTATATTTCTTATAAACAGGTAAAATTTCCGGTGACGAAAAACCATGAATTGTTGTAACTATCGGAGTTTTTATCAACCTGCTGTATGTCAGTGGCAGGAAGTCAAAGTTATTATGTATGATGTCATATTCATCTGCCTGTTCCATTATTTCCGATATGTGAAGGCATTCCCAGACCTTGGGATTTATATCGCTTTCCTCGTAGGGCGTTTTACATATGCTCCTTAGCTTTGCTTTAGTTATCGAATCGCCTGTTGCGTATAAGGTAACGTCTATTTTTTTCTTAATAAGTCCCTCAGTGATAAGGGACACTACTCTCTCCCATGGGCCATAGTGCCTTGGTGGCGTCCTCCATGCAATCGGCGAAAGTATTGCAACTTTCATTTCTAATTTGCCTCCATGTTATTACTTTATTGTGTGAGTAAAAGGTATCCAGGCCTTTCTGTTTAAATAACTGAGTTGTCCTGAACATATTATCATTATACTACTTAATATATTTTCTTGCGTCAGAATTTGAAGTAATCAAACAAGAGCAACGCATGTGGAATCATTATTGCATATCTTGCGAAATGGTTATTGCAGCTTTTTATTTTTCACTGGTATCTTTGTAGATTTTTTTGTCAAAACAAATTAAAGTGCTTTTTAAAAAAGCTTTAAAAAGTGACTTGACAAAGTAAGGCAGATAGGATATAAATAAGTTAAACAGGAGGCAAAATGGATCTGATTTCAAAGTCAGTCTGATTTATAAAAAATAATCTGGGAGGGTTTAAATGCAAGAGAAATTAAGAGTGCTGTTTGTAGGAGAAACATGGATTGTGCACAAGATGCATATTAAAGGGTTTGATATGATTCATCTCGGAGGTTACGAGGATTTTGGTGTTTTCTTTTTAGAGAGGATGGCTGAGTTTAAAGATATAGAAATAGAACACATGCCAAACCATGTTGCATTAGCTTCTTTTCCCAGGACAGTTGAAGAAATGAACAAATATGATGTGGTTATTCTAAGTGACTGCACTAAAAATACGATCCAGCTATATCCTGATATGTTTACAGTCCCAATGGGGCCCGACCGGCTGGAAACTATTAGAGAGTACGTAGAAAAAGGAAAGTCTTTTATTATGATAGGAGGATGGGCCTCTTTCCAGGGAGAAAAAGCAGTTGCAGGTTACCATGGAACCCCGGTAGAAGAAATACTTCCTGTAGAGATAAGCCCGAATGACGATCGTGTAGAAAAGCCCCAGGGATGTGCCCCCAGGATTATCAAGCAAGACCATCCCATATTTAAAAATGTAAGCAACAACTGGCCAGTGTTTTTAGGATACAATAAAGTAACTTCAAAAAAAGATGCAGATTTGCTGGCAGAAATAAATGGTGACCCGTTTATTTCAGTCGGAGGTTATGGTAATGGGAAAACAATGGCTTTTGCATCTGATTTTTCAAAACACTGGGGAACCGCATTCATCTCCTGGGAATCGTATGCCAAGTTCTGGCATAATGTATTGCTCTGGCTTTCAGGAAAAATGTAATGGATACATTTTTATTTACTTTAAAAGTTTAAATTTATAAAAAAATATATCATGTGTTCATTTTTAAGTTATAAAAGTTACTCTAAGCTATTTATTAAATAGTGATTAGAGGCCATTTACTACAGATAATTTCAGAGGCGGGAAGGAAGGAGGTGTTTGATAGGTTTATAAGATAAATATTCTTATTAAAAAGAAGGATTTGGTTTTAGCTTTTACGAAGCTAAAGCCAAAACAGGCGATTATTAAAAACATATCTAGTAGATAAAAAGGAGGGGAGACGATGAGAAAATATGCAGTTTTATTTCTGGCAGTAGTATTTGTTCTGTCAATGGTGTTTATGACCAT
>CAYVWW010000025.1:0-11164 GCA_964455605.1 uncultured Actinomycetota bacterium
ATAATCCTCTTAATTTCATTTTTCACTTGATGCAATCCTTCCAGTAACTATGAATTGCGAGAACATCTTCTTTGTCTAAAATCTGTATAGCGAAACCAGCATGGACTATTACGAAATCCCCCTTTGAAACGGAAGGGACAAGCGAGATGTCAATTTCTTTACTTACCCCCATGCTTTTAACCTCTGCCTTGTTTTTATTTATCCTGATAATTTTCGCCGGTATTGCCAGGCACATACGAAACCTCCTTTTTATCCGTATATTTTTCTCGAAGCGAAATAGGCCTGTCCCAGGGAAATGCCTCCATCATTTACCGGAACTTTAAAATTCGAGTATACTTTAAAGTTGTCTTTTTTCAATATTTTAAAGCACTTGTCCATTAAATAATTATTCTGGAATACGCCGCCGCTTAATGCGACATTGCTTATACCTGTATATTCTCTTATCCTGCGGCTTATTTCCAGTATTATTGATGCAAGGGTGAGGTGGAATTTTGATGAAATTATATCATGGGGGATATCACCGGTTATGTCTTTAATTATCTGGGAGAAAATATGGTAGTCGTCTATTATATAGTTTCCAGCATCAAAGGGGCTGGTAATTTTAAATTTATAAATGCTTTTATTTTTTAAACTGGCAATCATCTCAAGATATATCGCTGCCTCACCCTCAAAACTGGATATCTGCGTGCAGTCAAGAACCGAACTTACTGCGTCGAAAAGACGTCCCATGCTCGTGGTAACCGGGCTGTTAAATCCCGTGTCAATCTGTTTTGTAATTATATCTATTTCTACCGGGGATAATATTTCTCTGTAAAACGGAAAGTATTCATACAGGAATTGGGCGAAGCTATTACTTTTTTTAGGGATAATTTTATTTCTCTCCCATAGTTTGTATATATAGCATAATGCCATCCTGAAAGGTTTTTTTATTGTAATCTCTCCTCCGGGCAAGGGTTTTTCTACCAGGTGTCCTACCCTTGAAAAATTTAAGTCTTTGTCAGTAATAAATATCTCACTTCCCCAGATTTTTCCATCATCACCAAATCCTGTTCCGTCCCATGCAAATCCAATAACACTATCATTGATTTTATTTTCAGCAATTACGCTGGCAATATGGGCTTTATGGTGCTGGACTTTAACTTTTCTACCGCTGCTTTTAATAGATTTTGAGAATTTAGTCGAAGCGTAATAAGGGTGCTTGTCGTAGGCGATAGTGTCTATTCTTTCAATGTTGAATAATTTCCTGTAATGCATGAATGTGGAGTTGTAAAATTCGATTGACTCAGAGTCATCAAGGTCTCCTATATGCTGGCTTATAATTGCATATTTTTTTACAAGGAAACAGAAATTATTTTTTTCATGCGCTCCTGCTGAGAATATGATATTTTTTCCTGCACTCCTATCCAGCTTAACCGGGTAAGGTGCATATCCTCTTGCTCTTCTTATCATCATTTCTTTTCCGTCAAAAATTTTTATGACAGAGTCATCATATCTGGAATATATATCACGGTTATGGACAAGGAAGTAGTCGCATATTCCCTTTAACTTCAAAAAGGCTTCGTTGTTGTCTGCCGCTATGGGTTCTTCCGATATATTGCCGCTTGTCATTATGAGGGGCATATCGATATTATCAAATAGAAGGTGATGTATGGGTGTATATGGGAGCATTACGCCTTCGTATCCGTTATACATTGAAACCTGCCACGAAAGAGGATAATTTTTTATATTCTTTCTAACAAGGACGATTGGTGCCCTTGGAGATATGAGACTTTCTTTTTCCTTTGCACCGATATGATAACTCTTAATGATTGACTGTATGTTTTTAAACATTACGGCAAAAGGTTTTACCGGCCTTTCCTTTCTTTTTCTCAGCAGGGATACGGTTTCGTCAGATAATGCATTGCAGGCAATCTGAAACCCGCCGAGACTCTTTATGGCGATGATTTTATTATCATTAAGAAGCTTTGAAGCAGTAATAACTGGATTTTTGTAATCTATTTCCTTTCCGTTTTTATCCATAAGTAAAAGCTCTGGACCGCAATTCCTGCAGGCATCTGGCTGCGCATGGAATCTCCTGTCATTTATATCGCTGTATTCTTTCCTGCAATCATCGCACATATCGAACTTTTCCATTGTGGTATTGCACCTATCGTATGGAATTTTCTTTATTATGGTAAACCTTGGCCCGCAGTTAGTGCAGTTGGTAAAGGGGTAGTAGTATCTTCTTGGATCTTTCTTGTTATTAATATCTTTAATACAGAGTTTGCATGTGGCAATATCAGGAGAAACAAGCTGGAATTTACCTGCACTCTTTTTGCTTTTTGCTATTTTAAAGCTTTCGTAACTCTTGAAATGTTCATCTTTTATGCTCAAATCCTCGATGATTGCGGCGGGGGGCTTTAAGTTCCTTATGTCTGATATGAACCGGTTGATTATATCGATATCCGAAGAGTTGATGTTTACCGTAACGCCTTCGGTGGTGTTTGAAACATTTCCTTTTAAATCATATTTCTGCGCAAGTCTGAATATGAAGGGCCTGAAGCCTACACCCTGGACGATTCCGGTGATATTTATATTGTAAGTTTTGATATCTTTGCTCTTATTATTAACCATGTCATAAATTATGACTTAACTGGTTGATATTGTAACAATAATGTAAGTTTAAAGCTAATAGGATTAAAGCTCCTTGAAAAACATTCAGGTGCATCAGATTTTGGCAAACAGAAAGTAAAATGATAATATCCATATATGAAATATCTTATTTTATTTTTAGTTTTTAGTTTTTTTGGAGTTGGGGTTGAGGTATTTTTTTCGTCAATTCATGATTACATAAGATTCAGGGATATTTCTTTTAAGGGCAGGTCTTATTTGTGGATGTTTCCCATGTATGGGGCCTGGGGTTTAATAATTGAACCTCTTTACAGGTTAATATACTTTATCCCCTTTGTGTTTAGAGGGCTTATTTATATGGCGGTAATATTTGCTGGAGAGTTTATCTATGGCTTCATATTGAAGCTTATTATAAAAAAATGCCCCTGGGAATACAGGGGGAGAGGGGCACTGATGGGAGTAGTAAATATGAAGTATCTTCCTTTCTGGCTGGTTTTTGGTTATATTTCGGAGCTTATTTATAGAGCTGTTATTTCAATAACTATTATTTGATATAAATATGGAAAACGCCAACCTCTAATATGGCAGCAGGCCTTAAAATTATGCAAAATAAAAATACTAAGTAATTTTTTTAGATAACATATTATGCTATAATACAACGAAATATATCAGGTGGTTTTTTTCTAGAGATTTTTTATATAAGAGTAAGAAATTGTTTGAGAAAATATTTTTTTAAATAAGCTGGGTTGTTTTATAAAATTAGTAAGTCTTAAGTAAAATATAAATTTTTTAAAAATAAAATAAATATTAAGGAGGGACTGATTTGAAAAGAATAGGTGTTTTTTTACTCGTTATAGGTGTGGCTGTGGTTATGACGATGTCAGGCTGCATTAGCCGTGATGAAGATATTACCATAGGTATTATCCAGTACGTTGAGCATGTTGCGCTTGATTCTTCAAGAGAGGGTTTCATTGATGCGCTGGAAGATAATGGTTACGTAGACGGTGAAAACATCACCATTGATGTCCAGAATGCACAGGCGGACCAGAGCAACCTGTCCACCATAAGTGACAGGTTCGTAGGAAACAATGTGGATCTTGTTCTTGCGATAGCGACTCCTGCCGCACAGTCCATAGCAGGAAAAACTACGGAAATTCCAATACTGGGTACAGCAATTACTGATTATGAGGCAGCCAAGCTGGTGAAATCAAATGAAGCGCCAGGAGGTAATGTCAGCGGTACCACGGATATGAATCCAATCAAAGAGCAGATAGAGTTACTGGTAGAACTTGTACCTGATGCCAAAACCGTAGGCGTTATTTACACTTCAAGCGAGGACAACTCTATTGTCCAGGCCGCTATTGCAAAAGAAGTGATAGAAGGACTCGGTCTTACCTATACGGAAGCAACTGTAACTAACTCTAACGAAGTTCAGCAGGCAGCGCAATCTATAGTCCAGGAATGTGATGCGATATATCTCCCGACAGATAATATCATGGCTTCTTCGATGCCCATTATCTATGGTGTTACTGTTGAATCAAAGACCCCTGTAATTTGTGGGGAGTCAGGAATGGTAGAAAGCGGAGGTCTGGCTACGCTGGGAATCAACTATTATGACCTTGGTTACAAGACAGGTCTAATGGCAGTAAAAGTCCTGGAAGGCGAAGCTGAACCAGCTACGATGCCGATTGAATCAGCCGACGAATTTGATTTTGCAATCAATGGAGGCGTTGCAGCGGAAATAGGCCTTGAGATTCCGGCAGAACTTCAAGAATATATTATGGAATAAGAAATTTAAGTTATTGGAATAAGAGTATTATATAACAGGTGCTGCAAGCCCTATTATATTTAGAGAAAAAGAATATATGCGTAGGTTTATGATATTATGTTGCAAATATTAACAGCAGCGGTTTCCCTGGGCTTGCTATGGGCAATTGTTACTGTAGGTGTTTATATTACCTACCGTATCCTGACTATCGCAGATTTAACGGTAGAGGGTAGCATTGTCATGGGGGCAGCGATTGCTGCAATTTCAATAACCAGAGGAATCAATCCGTACCTGGCAATTATTCTAGCATTTTTTGGTGGTCTCGGGGCAGGCCTTATAACCGGCCTGCTCCATACCAGACTTAAAATTCCTTCACTGCTGTCAGGTATTTTGACAATGATTGCCCTTTATTCAATTAATTTAAGGATAATGGGAAGGGCAAATATTTCGCTTCTTCAGGTTGATACCGTATATACGGTATTTGAAAAAATGGGTTTGAACTCAACAATCTCGGTCATTGCGCTGGGCATAATTATAGTTTCCTCTATTATTGGCATTTTATACTGGTTCTTCGGGACAGAAATCGGATGCGTTATCAGGGCTACTGGAAATAATCCCCAGATGGTAAGAGCGCAGGGGGTTAATACTGATACGACGATTATACTCGGTCTTATGATTAGCAATGGCCTGGTGGCAACTGCCGGCGCATTGATTGCGCAGAGCCAGAGATTTGCCGATATACAGATGGGTATAGGCTCAATAGTTATAGGCCTTGCATCCGTTATTATAGGGGAGGTCCTTTTCGGAAGAAGGGGATTTGCCAGCAGGCTTGTATCCCTGGTGCTCGGGGCAATAGTTTACAGAGTGATAATTGCATTGGTTCTAAAACTTGGTATGCCTGCAAATGATTTAAAATTGTTTACTGCGATTACAGTGGCTATAGCTCTTTCACTGCCAGTATTCCGTTTATATCTCAAGCCATTAAAAGAGTCAATTAAGTGGGGTAAGTAAAGATGCTAAGCGTTAAAAAAATAAAAAAAGTTTTTAATTCAGGTACCATAAATGAAAAAGTGGCCCTGCATGATGTAAGTCTTACGCTTGATGAAGGTGACTTTGTTACTTTAATTGGCAGCAATGGTTCCGGAAAGTCAACACTTCTAAACTGCATAGCTGGTGTTTATGCGGTGGACAGAGGCTCGATTACGATAGGGGGAAAGAATGTAACAAATCTTTCAGAGCACAGGAGGGCTGCATTTCTTGGCAGGGTATTCCAGGACCCTATGATGGGAACGGCTTCCGATATGGAAATTGAGGAAAATCTTGCTCTGGCAATCCGCAGGGGGAAAAGGCGCGGTCTCCGTTGGGGGATTACCAGTGAAGAGCGGGAGAACTATAGAGAAATATTAAAAAAATTAGGGCTGGGACTTGAAAATCGTCTTAATATAAAAGTAGGGCTCCTTTCAGGCGGGCAGAGGCAGGCGCTAACGCTTATAATGGCAACCCTAAAAGAACCAAAACTGCTTCTTCTGGACGAGCATGCTGCAGCGCTTGACCCCAGAACTGCAAAGAAAGTGCTGGGGCTGACTGATAGAATCGTAAATGACAGCAAACTTACTACCCTTATGGTTACCCATAACATGAGGGATGCAATAAATCACGGCAACCGGCTTATGATGATGGATGAGGGAAGGATTATCCTGGACATAAAGGAAAAAGAAAAGAAAAAACTTACCGTCGAAGACCTGCTTGAGCGGTTTGAGGTTGCAAGCGGTAAGGAATTTGCAGATGACAGGGCACTTCTTTCTTAAATATTACAGGGATAATAAATGCTTTAAGGTTTCCCGTAGCTTATGGAAAGTTGTTACTGGGAGTTTTCTTCTGTATCTTCTTCTGCTTCTCCATCAGGTTCTTCTTCGCTCTGCATATCCCCGACATCGATAAGCGCGATAGCTCCAAGGGTGGATACGTTATTAAAATCAAATGTTTTCGATGATGAAATTGCAAGCTCGGTAGTTTCAAGATTATCAGTATCAAGAATAGATACAGTAAATCCCATTACGCTGCCATCTTCAGCAATATAATTTGAGAAGTTATACCAGGGAATGCTTGCTTCAATTATATATCCGTTCGCAAGACTTGTTGAAGAAATTAGAACTCCTCCGGGAGTGGAACTGGAAGGCCAGTTCATAAATGACTCGGCAAGCGTTCCTGAGAAATTTCCAGGAGATAAATCAAGCTGGTAGTCATCGCTGTTATAAAATGGAATCTGCATGTCTTCTTCAAGTTCGGTATCAAATACAAGCACTATGCTGTCACCCTTATTTATCTGATTGCCTGAATAGTTCTGGCTGAATACATCATCTGTGACCTGTATTGCAATATAAAAATTATCATCATCCCAGCAGGAGTAGAATGTGCCCGATACATCAGTGTGGGATGTATAATTTTCTTTTTTTATTGTTGGCTCAAAAGCAGAAAAACTCTCGAATTTACTCCATTCCTGTATGCTCCCATTTATAATCGGCGGGGTGTAACACTTATATGCGAATATCGGAACGCCTGTGGGTATCGTATTATTTGTCCTGAAAACTGATTCCGTTAGAACCTGGTTCTTCTTTTCTTCGATATCCATGCTTTCCGCAGTGTCATCTTCAGGCTCGATTTCATACTTGACAGAGATTGTTACCATATTTGATGTTGCTAATGTTTCTCCGGTTCTATCTATTAACTGGGCTTTAATCTCATATTCGCCGGAACTTCCCGGATTCCAGTTAAATTCATAAGGAGGAGAAGTAAATGTTTTTATCTCAGTGTCATTTGCGATAATCTGGATATTATAATCTGTGCTTTCTGCTTCCTGTGCTCTTATTTCAATGGGTACAGTTTCATTCTGGTTAATAAAGTTAAAAACCTTATCATTGGTTGGTGAAGAAATAAATAATGTATATTCAGTATCGCCGTTTTCAGCTGTCCCACTGCTGGATGAGAAGAAGTTAATGGGGGAACAGCTTCTTACCGAGAAAAAAATTATTACGGCTGTTATGAGTATTAAACCGAATAGTATAAATGGAGCTCTATCAAGTATAAACAGCTTTTTCCTTTTGTTCTTTCTCATTCCTTTTCTTTTTTCCTCTCTTCTATTATCTTTTGTGCCAGGTTTGGCGGCAAATCTTCATAATGAAAAAATTTCTGTGAAAATGTACCTCTTCCCTGGGTAAGGGAAGTAAGGTCAATCGTGTAATTAAAAGACTCGGACTGGGGCACAGTAGCTTTTATTAGCTGTTTTTTATTCTCTATAGGGGTCATTGAAATGATTTTACCCCTTTTTGAGTTGATATCGCCAATTATGTCTCCCATATATTTTTCAGGGACTATGATTTCAAGCTCCATTATTGGCTCAAGTACAACGGGCGAAGCCTCCTGAACACCTTTTTTAAATGCCATTGAAGCAGCTATCTTAAAAGCCATTTCTGATGAATCTACGGTATGGTATGAACCATCATATAAGTTAACACTTACGTCAACTACCGGGTAATCTGCAATAACACCGTTTTGAAGTGACTCCCTGATACCTTTTTCAACGCCGGGTATATAACCTTTGGGGATCGCCCCTCCAAATATGCTGTCTTTAAACTCGAAACCACCACCACTTGGGAGAGGCTTGATTTCAATAAAGACATGGCCGTACTGGCCCCTGCCACCGGATTGTTTTTTATACTTGTATTCTGCTTTTGCTTCTTTTCTAATAGTTTCCTTATAAGCGACATCAGGTGTTAACAGGTCAACATCAACATCGAATTTTTCTTTTAATTTTTCCCTGGCAATGGAAAGATGAAGCTCTCCCATTCCCCAGAGTATATTCTGGTGCACCTCTAAATCGAGTTCCTGCTTTAGCGTTGGGTCTTCCTCTATAAGTTTTGAAAGGCCGTTGCTTATTTTTTCTTCATCGCCCTTGCTCTTTGGTGTTACGGTTTTTGGCAGTGTCGGGGAAAAATACTCCGGTGTCGGTATTTTTATGGGATTGTCCTGAGTAGATATGGTGTCATCATTTGAAATTTCCATAATTTTAGATACGGCTACTATATCTCCACAGGTAGCATGGCTTACGTCTATCTGGTTTTTGCCCTGCAGGTTGAATAAATTGGTAAACTTGTATGTTCTTGCTATGCTTGAAATGTAAAAACTTTCATTTACTTTCATTGTGCCGGAAAATATTCTAAATATGGATAATTTACCTATGTATGGGTCTGCCATGGTTTTGAAAACATATGCAAGAAGTGGCCCATCAGGTGACGGTTTTACATCAGTTTCAGAATTACTTTTCAAGTCACTTACTTTAACCGGCTCTATATCAGAAGCCGAAGGCAAGAGGGAATTTATATAATCCATTAAAATATCGATTCCTGTGTTTTTCTCTGCAGAAACGGAAAACAGGGGGACGACCTTACATGAGGTTACTGCCTTTTTAAATACTTCATTTAATAACTCATCACTAATTTTTTCGCCTTCCAGGTACTTATTTAGAAGCTGGTCATCAGTCTCTACGATGGATTCAAGAAGATTATTGTGATTACCCTCTACTTCGGATTTAATGTTTTCATCCATCTCAATTTTTGTTCCGTCCGGGATTTTATCTTTGTATTCATATGCCTGGTTCTGAAGTATATCAACGATTTTAGAAAAATTTTCACCACTATTAACAGGAATAGTTATAGGCACGATGTTTAAGCCGTAATTATCTTTAATATCCTGGACAATTTTAGAGTAATTTATATTTTCAAGGTCCATTTTATTAAGTACAAGGAAAATCGGACTGGGAGTTTTTGAGAGTAGCTCCAGTATTCTTTCAGTAGGCGCCTGAACCCCGGCTTTTGCGTCTATAACAACCATTGCACTATCGATAACTTTTAATGCTGACTGGGATTGACCGATAAAATCCATATACCCAGGACAATCTATAAGGTTTATATGGAAATTTTTCCATTTGTAATTCAGTATGCTTGAGTTGATACTAAAACCTTTTTTTGTTTCAAGCTGGCTGAAGTCCGATGTGGTATTTTTAGATTCTATGGTTCCAAACCTATCGAGCATTTTTGAATTGAAAAGCATGCATTCCGCAAGAGATGTTTTACCGGTTCCATTACCGGAGATAAGGCCAATAACTTTGGTCGTGGAGCAACTTTTACTATCCATTAAACCCTCCCCAAATATGTATTATTTATTATATCAGTCAGGCAATAGAAGAAATATACCATAAAAAATTTTTTGTGTAAAAACAATATTGGCATTGGGACCGTGCCCAGAACGGCACCGGTGACAGTTATATTTTTGCGGTTGTATATATGATATAATTTAAAATTGTTTATTTCTGGAGCGACAAAATGTAAAATGTATTTTTATAAAATTAGCGGACCGAGCAATAAAAAAGGAGGTTTGTTATGTTACCTGGTTTGATAATAGCTCTTATCGTTATTATCGTGATAATCGTAGTTTTACTTTTAGTTTCAATCGGAATATACAATTCCATGGTGTCCCTTAGAAATAAGGTCGATAATTCATGGTCGCAGATAGATGTCCAGCTAAGAAAAAGGTATGACCTTATACCAAACCTTGTAGAAACAGTAAAGGGTTATGCAGAGCACGAGAGAGAAACACTGGAGGCAGTCATAAATGCAAGAAAGATGGGTATAGATGCAAGCAATGTAAAAGACCAGGCACAAGCAGAGAATATGATTACAGGTGCGCTGAAGTCACTTTTTGCACTGTCTGAAAGTTACCCCAATCTTAAAGCAGACCAGCACTTCTCGAGATTAATGGAGCAGCTTAACGGTATCGAAAGCAATATTGCTTATGCAAGACAATTTTACAATGATATGGTTATGAGGTTTAACACCAGGATTCAGACATTCCCAGGAAATATTTTTGCAAAAATATACAGGTTTACTGATAAAGATTATTTTGAGATAGAGGAACCAGAGGCAAGAGAGCCGGTTAAAGTAGAATTTTAGCAGGGCTCATTTTATAAGAGGTAAAGCGTGATTAAGAGATAGAGCGTGATAGTATATGTATGAACATATTGCCAAAAATAAGGCAAAAACGGTATTTATAATAATGGGGTTTATGGCATTTATAACCTTAATAGGATTTGCGCTTGGCTATTATTTTGATTACCGTTATGGAATAAGTGGAGGCTTTTCAATTCTTTTTATGATTTTCGCACTGGCAATAGCTATTATTATGAGTTTTTCCAGTTATTATTTCAGCGATAAAATCGTTCTTAGGCTGACAAGGGCAAGACCGATATCGCGGGAGGAAAATCCGAGGATTTATTATATGGTAGAGGGCCTTTCCATAGCGGCAGGAATACCGATGCCAGGGATATATATGATTGAGGATATTGGAATGAATGCTTTTGCAACCGGCCGTAACCCGGCGAACGGAGTTGTTGTTTTTACGCGTGGTTTACTCGAAAATCTTAATGACGAGGAGCTTAAGGGTGTTATATCGCATGAACTTTCGCATATAAAAAATTATGACATATTACTCGGTACCATAATAGTAGTTCTTGTTGGAATGATTTCCGTTATAAGCAATATAATACTTAGAAGTTTTATTTTCGGAGGAGGCAGGAGAAGGTCAAGTAGAAGTTCGGGCGGGGGGATAATATCTATTATCTTTCTTGCAGTGGGGCTTCTGCTTGTGGTCCTTTCACCTGTAATTGCTACTCTTATAAGGATGGCTATTAGCAGGAACAGGGAATTCCTTGCGGATTCAACAGGGGCACTT
>CAYVWW010000026.1:0-11040 GCA_964455605.1 uncultured Actinomycetota bacterium
GGTATATAAGAAAAGCGCGCCGATGGATGTGAAATATACTGAACTCGACCTGCAGGCTGCGGCTAACATAATGAATTCACAGCTCAGGGATAAAAACATAGCCGATATCGACTCGGGAGATGTTAAAATACAGAAAAGCGATCCGTCCCTGATATTGCTAATAAACAGGGTCATCGGGATGATAAGGGGATGTATTAAGGAGAATTTGCAGTATAACAAAATTTTTATTCACGGGGCATCAGTAATACTTCAGTATCCTGAATTTATCGAGCTTAAAAAAATTCACAATGTTTTAAGGGTCATAGAAAACGAATGCCTGCTTATGAAACTGTTGCTGGATTTTTCGGATGAAAGTGGCTTTATGGTAAAAATTGGTTCGGAATTATTTGAGGAAGAAACCCAGGATTTAAGTCTTATTGCGTCGAGGTATAAGATTCACGGCAGCTCTTCAGGGGCAATAGGGGTTCTGGGGCCCAAGAGGATGGATTACTGCAAGGTTATTAAGAGCCTTAATCTTTTCAGGAAGGGTCTCACTGAGATATTCAGTTCCAGGGCGTAATGCCTGAAGCAGGGGCCGATAACAGGGGCATTATGTATAAACTGGAAAAAAGTGTTAGAATGAGTTATTATTTCTGCGCTAATTTATTTAACAATCAAGAAATAAATGTATTAATTTTTATATTGAGGTAGGTTTTTAGAAGTGGCAAATAAGAGAGATTATTATGAAGTTCTGGGACTTTCCAGGGATTGCAGCAGAGAAGATATAAAAAAGGCATACAGGAAACTTGCGCGCCAGTACCATCCTGATGTAAATAACGGCAACCCGGAATCGGAAGAAAAATTTAAGGTGATTTCAGAAGCTTATGCGGTTTTAAGCAATGAAGATAAAAGAAGGCAGTATGACCAGTTTGGATTCAGCAGAAACCTTTTTAAGGATTATGATTTTGGGAGCACATTCTCGGAATTTGGTTTCGGGGATATTTTTGATACGATATTTGGAACAGGTTTTGGCAGCTCTTTTTCCGGCAGGCAGAGAGGCATGCGAAAGAAAAGGGGCTCGGATATAAATGTTGGTATCGAAATTAGTTTTAAGGAAGCTGCGTACGGGGTTGAAAAGGAAATTGAATATAAGGTAGACGAAATATGCCCGGTATGCCATGGAAGTGGCGCTGCCACGGAGGACGGGATGATAACCTGTCCACAATGCGGTGGTACCGGGAGGGTAAGGACAGCAAGGCAGACCTTTCTTGGGAGCATAGTAACGACGTCAACCTGCAGCAAGTGTGGCGGCACAGGCAAGATAATAAAGGAACCCTGCAGCAAGTGTAAGGGGAAGGGCTATCATCCGGTAAAGAAGAAAGTAAAAGTTTCTATTCCCGGCGGGATAAATAATGGAGACAGTCTGAGATTATCAAGGAAAGGAAATTCACTGGGCAGGGATTCTGTAAATGGGGACCTGTATGTAACTGTAAGGGTAATTCCTCATCCCGGTTTTAAAAGGGAAGGGGACAATATACTATCCAGCGTTGACATATCTTTTGCGCAGGCAGCCCTTGGCTGCAAGGTGGAGGTAGAAACCCTTGACGGCAAAGAGGAGGTAACCATAAAGCGGGGCACCCAGCCCAACGAGAAGATTGTATTTAAATCAAGAGGCATGGTCCAGCTAAATGGTTACAGAAGGGGCGACCAGATAATAGATATAAATGTTAAGATTCCGGCCCGTCTCAATAAGAAAGAGGCAGAACTTTTAATAGAATATGCTACCGGGAGGAAAGAAGATTTCCTGGGCGCGGACCGAAAAAAAATCCCTGGCAAAAAGAGATAAATTTAATCTAATAGATACCATTAAGTTTACAGGCAGAGAAACTGAAAATGAGTTACCCATATTTTTTTATAGATTCCGGTTGCATCAGGGAAAATGTGATAAAGATACAGGGCGAAGACCTGAATCATCTAAAGAATGTCCTCAGGGCAAGGATCGGGGATGTAGTTTATGTATCGGATAATGAGCATTTCAGGTATAAAACCGAGGTTCTAAGCGTTGATAAGAGCGGGATAGAGCTTTCAGTAAAGGAAAGGAAGCAAATAGTACCGGATTCCCCGGCTATTGTTTTATTCCAGTGCATTCTTAAGAAAAATTCAATGGAGTTCGTTATCCAGAAATCAACCGAGATAGGGGTGGATAAAATAGTGCCCGTTATAAGTGAAAGGGTGGTTCCCGATGAAAAAAAAGTTTCAGGGAAAGTTGAAAGGTGGCAGAAGATTTCTGACGGGGCTTCCAAGCAGTGTAAGAGGGATTTTAAATGCGGGATAGCGCATCCCGTAAATATTGGCGATATAGATATTTTGGAATACGACTATTTTTTTATTCCGTATGAAAAGAGTTCCAGTTACGATAAAAACCTGTTTGAGAACAGGGAAGCCATAACAGATTCTTCGAAAATAGCTTTTTTAATAGGACCGGAAGGCGGCTTTAGCAATGATGAGGTGGATTCCCTGGCAAGGGAAGGAGCCATTGAGATAAAGCTGGGAAAAAATATTTACCGCTCGGAAACCGCTGCAATTTATTTCTTATCTGTACTGGATTACTTGATTGGAAACAGGAAATGAGTAATATTAAGTTTTCTATAGATACACTTGGCTGTAAAGTAAACCAGAGTGAATCCGATTTTATTGCATGGGAACTTCAGAAAAAGGGTTTTGAGCTGGTTTCCCATAGCCAAAACCCCCATTTTTGCATTGTTAATACCTGCACCGTAACCTCACAGAGCGACAGGAAAGTAAGACAGCTGGTAAGAAAGATTAAATCAGAGAACAAAGAAAGTAAATTGATTGTTACCGGCTGCTTTGTTGTGTTGAATAAGGATTTCCTGAAGGAAAGCGGGGTTGATTTTGCAATAAAAAATAAGGATAAGAGTGGGATACCAGATTTGATTGAAGCGGAGGTTCTAAAATGGAAGGCGGGCAGTGGCAGCGGTCCTTTATCTCCTGTAATGATGCATTCAAGGCCGGTTGTTAAGGTCCAGGATGGTTGCGAGCAGAATTGTACCTACTGCATAATCCCAAAGGTAAGGGGTGGGTACAGGAGCGTTCCGCACAAGATGGTTCTGGAAATAATAAGGGAGCTTGAGGAAGCTGGTTTTGAGGAAGTGGTCCTTACGGGAATAAATATAGGGAAATACGGCATCGATACTGGCAGAAATAAGTCCGGCGGCGCAGGTAAAGCAGTGGATTTTAAGGGCCTGGTAGAGGGAATAATTAAAGATACCTGCATAAGAAGGATAAGGATAAGCTCTATCGAGGTGGATGATGTTGATGACGGGCTTCTTGATGTGCTGAAGAGAAACGAGCCACGTATTGCTCATCATCTGCATATTCCGCTGCAGAGCGGTAGCGATAGGATACTGGAGCTAATGGGAAGGCCGTATGATTCTAATTATTATCTTGGAAGGGTAAAAAAGATAAGAAAGCTCTTTCCTGATGTTGCCTTAACAACTGATATCATGGTTGGCTTTCCTGGTGAGGATAATTATGATTTTGACAGGACCGTGGACCTGGCAAGGAAGGCTGCCTTCAGCAAAATTCATGTTTTTAAATTTTCAGGCAGGGAATATACCCCTGCCTACAGGATGCCTCATCAGATAGATGAAAAGGTAAAGTCTGAAAGGAGTCGGACTTTAAGGGAAATAGGGGATGGGCTAAGGGAAAACTACCTTGAAAGAAACCTTGGCAAGGAGCTGGAGGTAGTCTGTGAGAAAATAGGAGACGACGGTATCGTAAAGGGAACTGCTGGTAACTACATCAAGGTTTATTTCAGGATGGATGAGAAAAAGTTTGGCAGACTAAAAGGAAAAATAGTAAAGGTAAGGGCGGATTCTCTCTATAGAAGCGGACTCATGGGGAAGCTTTCGTAATTTTAGGTAAAATCCTGTTGTCTTAAAAGAACCTCAATTTATACTGCTTCTTTATCGAATATATATAGTGTTTATAAATATTATTGTGTCTTATTGTAATAGTTATATAAAAATACTGGTTTACAGTTAGAGAATATATTCTATATGAGATAAAATATGGAAAAGCCAGAAAAGGCAGGAAGTAATGAAGAAAATATTATTTGTTTCTGTAATAGTCACTACTTTAATGCTAATTATAATAGCTGGATGTAAAATTCCAGCTGATTCTGTTAAAAATAATACCGAAAAGGATACTGTAAGTTATAAAACCGCTAAAGGAGATAAAATTGTCTTTGTTTCAGATCGTGATGGGAATCCTGAGATCTATATCACTGATATAAATGGTTTAAATCAGAAAAAACTTACTGATAATTCTGTAACAGACTCTAATCCATGCATTTCCCCTGATGGAACTAAAATTGCATTTGAGTCTTTTCGGGATTCAGGCCAAGAAACGATTAGCACAGATATATATATAATGAATATAGATGGCTCTGGAGAGATAAACCTTATAAATAGTCCAACAGATGATTATAGCCCCTGCTTTTCCCCTGATGGAACTAAAATTGCTTTTTCTTCAACTCGTGACGGAAACTCAGAAATATACACAATGAATACAGATGGCTCTAATCAGACACGACTTACAGATAGCCCAAGAGGAGACTTTGACCCATGTTTCTCACCTGATGGTAGCAAGATAGCATTTGTATCAGAGCGCGATGGGATTGTTCACATTAAAAAAATTGATAATAAAGAGATTGAGAGAATTTATAATACAGAAATATATATAATGAATATAGACGGTTCAAGCCAGACACGACTTACATACAATGATGAGAATAAATGTCAACTTGGAGCACCTATAGATGAGAATCCCTTCTTTTCACCTGATGGTGAAAAGATTGCCTTAACATCACACTGTGAAGGAGGTGGCATTTATATAATGGATATAGATGGTTCTGGTCAGGAAGAATTTATAAGGATTACTTCGAATGACGCTTCTTATTGCCTCTCACCAGACTTGTCTAAGTTTGCTGTTACAGTATACCCTGAACTTGGTGAAGGAGAGGGTGGTGAAATATTTTTATATAATGTGGATGATTGGTTTAGGAAGTATGGGGTAAACCTTTCAAATAACCCGGCAGATGACGATAACCCATCGTTTTAACATTTAGGCTGAATTATAATTACTAAAATAAGAACTCGAAATAGGTTATTATCTAAAATAATAAGTATCTAAATGATTTCTTTAAATATATTATAAGGTAGGCAGTAATGAAGAAGTTATTAATAATTCTCTTTATAATAATAGTCATTCTATCAATCTTTATCAACCTAGTCTGTTGCAAGGAAAAATCTGAAACTACCGAATATGATGGTAGAGAACCAGCATCCTGGCAGTGTTTTTCGCCGTATAATATTCCTAAAGGAGACAAAATCGTCTTTGTATCAGACCGTGATAGAAATACGGAAATATATACAATGAATACAGACGGCTCGGAACAGACCAGACTTACAGATAATTCTGTAGGTGATATGTGGCCATGCTTTTCACCTGATGGAGATAAAATCGTCTATACGTCAAATGCTGAGATATATATAATGGGTATAGATGGATCAGAACAGACCAGACTGACAGACAACTCAGCAGATGATTCAGAACCATATTTTTCTCCTTACGGGGATAAAATTATTTTTCGCTCTAATAGAAAAGGAAATAATGAAATCTATACAATGAATATAGATGGTTCTAAACAGACAAACCTTACAAAAAACCCGAAATCATGGAATTCTTTCTACTAATATTAAGTTATAACAAAATATTACCTTTTAAAATTATGTAATTGTTTCTATTATTATCAGCATATAAGTTGATTAGTGGAAATAAAATAGTAATTACTGCCCTTAAATTTATTCCTTGTTACTTTTTTTAGCTCAATTCCCAATAATATATATTATATATTCATCCTGCAAAATCTCTGTATACTGTATGGCACAATTCCCTTTCCATGCAATATAGATTTTCTAAGATAAGGGCAATAATAACGCTAAAGGCTAACGGTTGTTTAAATTTGTAAAAGTTGTAAAAATCTGAAAAAATAGTATAATCTCGCACTTAGGATAAAAATAGATATAAAAAAAGTGTAAAAAGAATACGGTAAGTATTAAAATATATAAGTAGATTAACAAGTCTACTTATTATTAATTTTATAAGGGTTTTTTAAAAAAAATGGAAGATTGCCTTTTTTGCAAGATTATAAACAGGGAAATTAAAAGCGACATAGTATTTGAAAATGATAATGTTCTGATATTTAAAGATATATCGCCGGAAGCTCCGGTGCATCTTATAGCGATACCGAAAGAGCATGTAAGCTCCATAATGGAGATTGGGAAGCTTGGTGACAATGCTTTAAGGGAATTGATGGAAGCAATAAGCGAAGTAGCAGTAGAGCAGGGCATAGATAAAGACGGCTTCAGGGTTGTCACGAATACCGGCAGTAATGCGGGGCAGGTTGTTAATCACCTTCATTTTCATATACTTGGAAAGAGAAAATTCGGTTGGCCCCCAGGCTAAAATTTGTTTTTTGTTATATTGATTACCTGTTATGTAACTTCTTATAAGTTTAGAAACATTGCGAAAAGAAATCTTCAAAAAAAAGGAGGACATTTTGTCTCCGGTAAAACAAAAATTGAGTATTAATTTTGAGGGCGGTCATTCGATGGCCGAGCTTATCGGCAGCAAGGATGAATTGCTCCGCCTTATCGAGAGAAAATACAATGTGGATATTTTTGTTCTTGGAAATGACCTTGAGATTTCAGGAAGAGGCAAAAATGTGAAAGAAGTGGCAAAACTGGTGGAGGAACTTGCGCTACAGATTAACCTTGGCCAGAAACTTAATTCCCAGAAAGTGAGCGACTCGATAAGGATTATGGAAGACAATACGGATCTAAAACCCCATGAAGTATTTACAGGAAGCATAGTTGTAAATAGCGGTAAGAAAATAAAGCCGCGCACAATAGGGCAGAAGGAATACATAGAGGCAATAAAGAAAAACACGATTGTTTTTGGAATAGGCCCTGCAGGGACAGGCAAGACATATCTTGCTTTAGCGCTGGCTGTTGAGGCACTGAAAGAAGATAAGGTCGGGCGAATTATCCTGATAAAACCTGTGGTTGAAGCAGGAGAAAAACTTGGTTTTCTGCCGGGGGATATTTATGAGAAGGTAAATCCTTACCTGCGCCCACTATATGATGCACTGTATGAGATGCTGGATATAGAAAAGTTCCAGCAATACAGGGATATGGGAATTATCGAGGTGGTCCCGCTTGCATATATGAGGGGAAGGACGCTCAATGATTCATTTATTATTCTTGATGAAGCCCAGAATACCTCTCCTGAGCAAATGAAAATGTTCCTTACAAGGCTGGGGTTCGGTTCGAAGATAGTCGTAACAGGGGATATTACCCAGATTGACCTGCCCCATGACAGGGAATCAGGACTTATTATCGTGGAAAGTATCTTGAAGGGGATAAAGGGGATTAATTTCGTGTACCTTAGCTCGAAAGATGTGGTAAGGCATGAACTGGTTCAGAGGATTGTAGATGCATATAAAAAGCATGGGGATAAGGCAAAGAAAAAAAGTAAAGGTACAGAAGAAAAATAAGATAACTCAGATATAATGAAGGGAATCTAATTTAAAGATTCAGCGTGATTGAAATGATGTCAGGAAATAGTAAAAATAAAGATTTGGAAAAAAATAATAAGGGTAAATGGAGAAAATTCGTGGGTTTTGCCGTGAAGTATTTTTCATTCAGGAGTGAAATTGCCCGCAGGATGTATATTTTTGTCTTAACTCTCGGGATGGTAGTTGCTATTCTTGTATACAACTACTCGCCAGATATAGGCATAGAGCTTGGGCAGCCCAGCCCGAGGACAATAAAGGCAAACAGGGCCATAGAATTCGAAGATACGGCAAAAACAGAGGAAGATAGAAATAAGAACGAAGCAGAAGTAGAAGATATCTATGTTTATGACATAAATATCTTAAATGGCGAGGAAGGGGCGCTTTACAGGATAAAATATTTTTATCTTTTAACCGGCGTTGTCCAGAAAAAGGATAAATCCTTTGAAGAAAAAGTTGATTATATGAACAATATATTCAGCGGCCAGTATTCCAGCTCTGCTATTACTCTTGCATTAAGTCTTTCCGTCGATGACCTGAATATACTTATGGAGAAGACGCAGGATATAGCAAGGCAGATAATGAAGGAAGAAATAAAGCCGACGGAGGTTGATGTTGCCAAGAACGATGCGATAAACATTGCAAGGTCTGATGATGAGATAAAACCGGATTATGTCCCCCTTGTAACGAGCATTCTTGAAAACAATATAAGTCCTACGGTGGTTTTTGACCCTGTGGCTACAGAGGAAGCAAGGCAGAAGGCAAGATTAAATACCCTTCCCCACATGGTTTCGATTCTTGAAGGCCAGACAATCGTTTTCGAAGGAGAGCTTGTCAGCGAAGACGATATTCTCATACTTACCAAGCTGGGCCTATTTCAGGAAAGTTTTAACTGGGAGAGATTTACATATATATTCTTGATATCTGCGGTAGTTCTTTTTCTTTTTGGTTTTTATATATTTAAATTCAATCCGGAAATATTTAATAATACAAAAAAGCTGGTCATTAATGCATTTTTAATAGTGACTTTTACCGCGCTGATAAGGGCATTTACCATTCTTTCATCCGTACACCTGAATTTCTGGAATTACCTGTTCCCGATAATTGCTGCATCTCTTATAGCAACTATATTATTTAATACCCGAATGGCAATTATGATGACAATATGCCTGGGTATATTTGCAGGCATCGCTACCGATTTTGATTTTAGCCTGACTGTTGCGTATATTCTTGGCGGGATTTTTTCAACTTATATGGTGTCAAAAGTATCCCAGAGGTCAGGGGTTATGCGTGCCGGGTTCTTTAGCTCGCTCGTACTTGCATTCCTGTTTTTTATTATTAATCTTTTATATGGAGGATTGCAGCTAATCACTCTGTATACTTTGCTTGGAGTTTTAAATGGAATAATCTGCGCTGTTATTGCAATAGGATTAATGCCTTTTATTGAGTCAACTTTTAATGTTACAACTGCAATGGGTCTGCTGGAGCTTTCGAATACCGACCAGCCCCTTCTCAAGAAGCTTCTTATGACAGCTCCGGGCACCTATAATCACAGTATTCTGGTGGCTCATCTTGCAGAAAGTGCTGCTAAAGCAATAGGAGCGGATTCACTGCTTGTAAAAGTGGCAGCCTTATACCATGATGTCGGAAAGATGAAAAGACCCGAGTATTTCTATGAGAACCAGGCAAGTATGGGCAATGTTCATGACCGTCTTAACCCTTCTATGAGCAGGCATATAATATCGAATCATATTAAGGATGGGCTGGAGCTGGCTGCAAAAAATAAAATTCCGAAAAAAGTTTTAAATATTATTTCACAGCATCACGGTAATTCGATAATTGCCTATTTCTATGAAAAACAAAAGGGTAGGGAAATGACCTCAAATGGAAATGGCGTTTCAAATGGGTTAAAGGAACATTTCCGTTATCCTGCCAGAAAACCGCAGAGCAAAGAGGCGGCAATTCTCATGCTGGCAGACTCAACAGAGGCAGCAGTGAGGTCTATCGAGAAGATAACACCCAAGAAGATTGAGCAGATGGTTAATGATATTTTTGAGGATAAACTCAAAGATGGGCAACTGGATGAAACGAATATTACGTTGAAAGAGATTAACATAGTGAAAAACACCATTATTGATGGAGTAATGTCCATATACCATTCAAGAATTTCATATGATGAGACCGGCACGAAAGCGGTGAAGGAGACAGTTCAGGAGCGGAGGCAAGGTGAAGGTATCGCTAATTAATGACCAGAGTAAGATACAGCTGGATTTAGATTTAATTAAAAGAGTCTCTGAGTATATTTCCGACAAATTCGATAAGGACCCTAAAAGCCATCTAAACATTGTTTTTTCTGATATTGAAAATATACGTAAACTAAACAAAGACTACAGGAATGTGGACAGTGAAACCGATGTCCTGTCTTTTTCATATATTTCAGACAGGGAAAGCATAGCTCCTACCAGTGCTTTATCAACTGTAACGATAGGGGAGATATTCATCTGTCCTGAAGTTGCCCTTTCCAATATTTCCGATGCCGGTAAAGACTGGAATCTTAACCTGGAAATAATACTTCTCATAATACACGGGATGCTTCATATATATGATTACGATCATATAGGGGAAGAGGACAGGATTACCATGGAAGGCATTCAGGATAGCATGCTATCGGATGTGAGGAGAAATTTCGGCTTATAATGATTACATTGGTCGTACGGAAAACCCTGATTTTTCCCGTCTACTCTTCTATTAAGGATTCTTCAAACTGGCTCTGTCTGTCTCCCATCTCATTCCATATTTCTGCTGGGACTATTCCCCTTAAATAATCGGTAACCTTATTAACCTTTGACCTTTCTTCTGCTACCAAAACATATTCACCGGGTATTTCGTATTCGGTTCCATTGTATGTGATGGTTAATGAAGAGGCGCTTCCGCCTTCAGGTATTTCTTCGGTTACATCCCATTCATTTTTAAGTAAATTATTTTCATTGATTAGCCGGTAGAGCATATCCATCTGCTCCTCCGAAACTTTGAAATCGACTTCCCAGACTTCGGGAGCAGTAGGTTCTCCATAACCTGGCTGATATTCGAATAGCCCTTTGAGTTCGGGGCCTACTGTAATTCTATAATAGTAGTAATATTCTGGTGGTATTGCCCCGGTATTCCAGTAAAGCTCTACAGTTAGTTCTCTTTCGCTTAAATCATTTGCATTTTCCTGGCTATCGGAACATCCATTGGTAAGTATCGGAAGTAGTGATAGAAGTAAAATAACAATAAATACTGAATGAATAGCATTCTTAATGTTAATTGTTATCATTTTAGTCATTTTATTAATATATTTATAGTTAAATTCTAACAATTATTTTAAAAAATAAAAATAAAAATATTATTTATTATTAATAAAA
>CAYVWW010000027.1:0-10997 GCA_964455605.1 uncultured Actinomycetota bacterium
AGCCGCCGTACCACTTAGTACCAATGGTTTGCTATTAAATGTAATCAGATAAGTAATTCCGATTACAGTTCCTGGTATTATATAAGGGAGCATAACCATGGTATCCAGCATATTGCTGCTAAAACTCTTTCTCCTTACTGATAAATAGGAAATAAATAACGTAATTGCAATCATTATTATTACTGCTATTATACTGAATATGAATGAGTTTTGAATGGAATCTCCCATTCTCCTCATCACAGTGGTATAGCTGTTTATACTATATCCACCTGTAAATATAGGACCATTTGTTTCTAAAAATGATGTATATACAACCACTATCTGTGGAATAGTAGCCAGACCTACTATCATATAGCAGTATAAATAGGCAAAGAATTTTTTACTGCCCTTCAACTCTCTGGCCTCTACAGGCCTCAGGGCACTCATTTCATATGTTCTCTTATTTACTATGTACCTCTGTAAATAAAAAACCATAATAATGAACAATACTATCAAAACACTTATCGCGGATGCAAAACCAGCACTTCCTCCAACTTCACCAACGAATTCAGAATATATCAAAACCGGCATTGTAACATAACCTTCTCCCAGTATCATAGGTGTTCCAAAATCTGCCAGCGCGGTCATAAACACCAGTAAAGCTCCTCCAAGCATTGTCGGCATTATAAGCGGAAACGTCACTGTCATTATCTTTCTTAAATTAGTGCTACCAAGACTTTCCGCTGCTTCCTCAAGTGAAGAGTCTATGCTTTTCAATGCACCTACTACATATAAGTATATATATGGGAATAATTTCAAAACAAATACTAAAAGTATTCCCTTAAATCCATAAATGGAAGGTATATTTATTCCGATATAAGACAGAAGTTTTGTAATAACCCCGCTTCTGCCTAAAAGCATAATCCATGAGTATGCACCAATAAAAGGCGGGGAAAGTAATGAAATGATTATAAGTATTGCCAGAAACCTTTTCCCTCTAATTCTAAACCTTGTCATTATATAAGCGAGTGGTGCGCCTACCAGGACCGTTAGAATTGTTGCCAGAGAACTAACCGTTATGCTATTTCTAAAAGCCTTAAAATAGTAGCTTCTTGAAAAAAATTCCTTATAATATTCAAGTGAAAATTTACCGCTGTCAACATCAAAAAAGCTACCTTTAAACAGATTAAACAAAGGGTATACCAAAAAAAATGCCAGTAAAACAAACAATACTATCTTTATTATCAGCCAAAAATCCAGGTTAGCTTTTTTTACCATAATTTTTTTCCTCTAAAATCAAATTTTTGTTCCCCGCCTCATTAAAAATATTAATCCTTTCTTCAGCTCCAATCGACAGGTAGACTGTCTCCCCTCCGGGAATAACCCTTTCCATATTATTTATATCCTGTGTTACTAATATAGTTGGCCCTTCATCAAGTAAAATTTCATAGTTTATGCGCTGCCCTAAAAAAGTACCCAGTATTATTTTTCCTTTTAAGCCCATACCACTATTATTAAAAATCAGGTCTTCTGGTCTTACAGCTAACTTAATAGCCTGACTTTTGTCATACATTTTACTCAATTTAACTTTATACCCATCCTTAAAAAGAATACTCGAGTTATTATCTTCAGCAACAAGCTCGGCATCAAAGATATTAGAATGCCCTATAAAAGTAGCAACAAAAACATCCACAGGTCTCATGTATATATCTTCCGGTTTCCCAATCTGCAATATTTTTCCAGCATTCATAACAGCGATCCTGTCAGATATGGCAAGCGCTTCTTCCTGGTCATGTGTAACATAGATTGTTGTAATTCCTATTTTATTCTGGATCTTCTTTATTGCCACACGCATTTCTACCCGCAGTTTTGCATCCAGATTTGATAATGGCTCATCCATTAATAGCACTTTTGGATGTATCACTATCGCCCTTGCCAGCGCTACGCGCTGTTGCTGTCCTCCTGATAAATTTTTAGGATATTTATCTTTCCATTTCTCTATCTGAACAATCTTAAGTATTTCATCAACCCTTTGCTTGATTTGCTTCTTATCAAACCTTCTTACCTTTAAACCGAAGGCAACATTATCGTACACTGTCATATGCGGAAATATAGCATAATTTTGAAATACCATGCCAATATTTCTTTTGTGAGGAGAGGTTTTGTTGATTACCCCACCATCGATTAAAACCTCTCCTCCTTCTATACTGTTAAAACCTGCAAGCATGCGTAGTATTGTGGTCTTACCACAGCCCGATGGTCCGAGTAGTGTAAAAAATTCTCCCGCTTTTACACCAAAGGACAGACTATTTATTACTGTAACGTCTCCATATTTTTTTATAGCATTTTTGAAACTTATTGTCACAGACATTTCTTAATCCCCACTCTCTACGCATTTCTTATTACTATTGATAAGGTACAGGAACAGTATCTTGTTGACCAGCATTATAGATAATCCAATTTATAACTTTATCTTGTGAATATATCCCTGTATTGTTCAAGTATATTCTCCTTGTTTTCTGCAACCCACTCGAGGTCGTCAAATATTGAATAGATATCATCCATGGATTTTAGACCTTCTGCAGGTTCAACATCTGCTCTTACCGGGCGCCTGTTTAATTCACTTGAAATTTTAGCCTGGGTATCGTAAGCAATAGTAAAATCTATAAATGCCTTCGCATTTTCTAAATTTTTTGCACCCTTTATAATAGCAGTGCAGTCAGGCTTGGTAATAGTACCTTCTACAGGGTAAACAATCTCTACCGGTGCTCCCGCAGCATAGTATTCCGCTGCTCCCATTTCGTAGGTTAATCCCACGAAATATTCACCATCTGAAACACCCTTGGGTACCGCAGATGAGCTATCCAGCAGTTTACCGTCTAATTGCTCGATTAATTTTTCAACATAGTCCCATCCTGCTTCAGGATCGCCTTCACCCATTGCATATAACTGATTAACTACTTGCTCAAAAGACGATGAGGATTTCTCTGGATCGCAATTTGCAATCTTGCCTTTTAGCTCAGGATTTAATAGACTTTCGTATCCGTCTATTCCAAGGTCACCAGCCAGGTTTGTGTTTACTACTATTACACTCGGTATAGCAGTAAACCTGGTAATGACACCTTCAACATTTTGAAAGTCTTCGTACAGATCTTTATCGTTTTCAGACACATATGGTTCAAAATATTCAGAATCAGGAGTCAGCGCTGATATTGTTCCTCCCCACATAATGTCTCCCTGAGGATTTTCACTTTCTGCTTCAATCCTGGTCAGCAGTTCACCAGTACCGGCTGCTATTACTTCAACTTCAATCCCGGTCTGGCTCTCGAACTCCATAACTAAAGGATCAAGAAACTCAAGTTTGTGAGAAGAGTAGATAACCAGTTCCTTGCTGACTTCTTCTTCATCTTCTGTATCTGCGACTTCCTCGGTATCTGCTGTATCTTCTGTATCTGCTGCTTCCTCAGTATCTGCTGCTTCCTCAGTATCTGCTGTATCTTCTACTTCATCATCCTTACAACCAACAAGAGAGAAGCTGAAAACTACTGCTACAACTAACAACATTACTACTGCTAATAACATTAGCTTTTTCATTTGACCTCCTTTTAATAAATCATTGCTGTGCTTTTACAATTCATTTTAATTTTTTATTGTTATCCTCCCCTCCTTTCTGTAATATTTATCTTGCTAAAAATTTTAAAATCTTCTATTTGGCTTTACAATGTTATATAAAATTAAATAGTATAGAATTCTGAACTCTATTGATTTTTAAAAAAATAGATATTTTCTGGGGTTTTAAGTAGTGAGATATGTAAATTTACATAATTAATTATACTGACTCTTCCAAAAATTTAAATTTATGCAATTCTGATACAGAAATATGTAATATAATTATTAGAAAATAATAAGAAAATAAATTACAATAAGAACACTTTATGCCATAAAATTAAAATCAATTTCGAAAGGATATTAATGGATAAAAAAAATAAGATAGAATCAATAACAGAGTATCTTACAAAGAAGTGGTGGTTTTACCTATTAATCTTACTATTATTTTTTATACCATCTTATTCCGTAAAACCTGTGAACCCGCAGGAAACCAGTATGCTGATTGTTGAGGTGCTTAAAAACCCTTTTATTCACACATTTGAAATAGCTTACCCGATCATAAAAGCTTTGTTTATCCTTTTACTTATACTTTTAATCATATTAAAGGAGAAGATCTCGTACCTCTTTACTGCATATATAACAATTTTATTATTTATCATTTCGATATTCCAGAACATGGGAACAACTGAAACGTATGGCTTTTCAGTAATTATTGGGAACATCTTAATTCAGATGATTGTTGTTATTTTTATGATCCTTGAATTTTGCATTAGAAAAAATAAATACTCAACCGGCGCCAGACCGTTATGGAAATGGTGGGTAGTACCATTTGCTTTACTAGCATTCTGGATGCCCATGGGTGCTAACGGAGAGCCCAATTTCAACCTGTTACACTTTTTTACGAATGAGTCAATATTAACATATTGCATGTTAACACCTATAATAATTGCGATTCTAACTATCTACTTTCCCAATGTTAATATTCCAGCATTAAGGGTAATGTCATATATAGGATTATTATTTGGAATTATGAATATGTTAACATGGTTCGTACTCGATCCCTCTATGTGGTGGGTAGGAGTTTTACATATACCATTATTTATAATTTCAATTTATGGATTCGTGTTAACATTCCTTAAAAAAAGATATACATAAAACATTTAATAATCATAATAAAAATAGCAGGAGCCGGTTTTAAAGCCGGCTCCTGCGTTTAAAATACTTTAAGAATATTTAGTTTTAAGTTGCTTCCATTTTGATAAAGCGCAAATAGAAACCAGATGCTACTGGCAGGTTTATCTCATATCTTCCAGTATTGCCTGCAGGTCTTCTTCATGCTCCATTTCATCTTCCAGTATATCAAGCACCATTTTATAAGTGACTATGTCTTTGTCCTTAACAACCTCAAGGAGATTATTATAAACATCAATAGCGCACTGCTCGCCTTTTACATTCTGCTGGATTATAGCCCTTACCGAGGGGTCCTCCGGAGCATCGTAACCACAATTATTCACCTTGTACCAATCTTCGGGCTTTAAAACCGGTGTGCCGCCAAGGGTTATTATCCTATCGGCAATCATTTCTGCGTGTCCAAGTTCCTCGTTTGCATGTTCTATCAACTCACCCTGCGCAGCGCCCCTGAGCTGGCCTTTTACAACCTTTGCGCCAATCCAGTACTGGTAGTACGCAAGCCATTCATCTGCATATGCCTTATTTAGTAATTCAATAACTTTATTAACATCCATTTTAACCAGTTCTTTTGCTTTAGTTCCCATTTGACCTCCCTTTCTATTAATAATTTGAACTTATTTTAATCCCAGGAACAGAAAATAACGTATATAAAATATTTTATATACACATACATAGTTAAAATAATATACTCAAATTACATTGTCAATGATTAACGCCGAAATAATAACATCAGTATTAGAATTGTCTACAGAATTATCTTAAATTCTTTAAGGGGCTTTATAAATTTTAATTTACTTCTGCTCTGAAGTATTTTTTTATCCCCTGTTAAAAGCGGTACCTGGTAAAAACTTGCAATTGCGATATAAAGAGAGTCATACATAGTCAAATTGAAATCGCGTGCAACTTTTATTGATTCGTTTAATACAGAATGACCGGGAAAAATTATTTTTAAATTCATTTTTTGGAGTGCTTCTTCCATGATAAGAATATCTTCAGTAGAGAATGCAGACCTGGTAATAAAAGCATTAATTATTTCTAAAAAGAATAAATCCGGGACTATGATTTCTAATTTATTTAATATTTTTTGCCTCTGTATCTCCAGTGCGATTTCAACATCGTCCTCATTCTCTTCATTAAACCATTTAACCGCGACTGATGCGTCCAGAACTATTTCCATTTTTATTTTCCTTTTTCTCTGAATTCCCTTATCACTTCCGCACCAGTTTTTCTACCGGTAAAACCACTGCTTTTTTTTCGCAGCTTTTCCATTGTTTTTACTGCCCATTCCATTTCTTTTCTTTTCTCCTCCAATTCCCTTTCTTTTCTAACACCGGTTATGTATTTAGAAGTAGCTTCACGTATAAGCAGCGACTTGCTAATATTCTCACTGGCACAGAATTCATTTATTTCCCTTAAATTTTTTTCAGGAATCGTTATATTTATTTTTTTTGAGGTCATCTATCTTCACCAATAATAAGTATAATTAATATAGATTATATGTCAACATAATAAGTGAAATTAATAAACTTTTTCTTTTTTATTACTAAAAATAATAAGCTCTCTGAAGCACTTCTGGTTCCAGAGAGCTTATTTGTTTATACGCTACTCTTCTGAACAGTCAATATATAAAATGTCTTTTAAATGGATCCCTCTACATCCTCTTTCATTTTCTTTTCATACTCTTCCGCATGTTTTTTTGTTTCCCCTATCTTCTCACCGATAAAATCCAGTGCCCTGCTGTAGTAATCCTCAACATGCTCTTTTAATATCTCCCTGCTTTCATCACCCTTGCGGGGCGCTATAAGGAGACCTGTTAGAACTCCCAATCCAAAGACAATAAGTGAAAAACCAAGTATGTCGGAATCATTCATGCTATTTTTTCTCCTCTCTTTCTCTTCTCCTTCTTCTTGCTTTTACAACCTGCAATATAATAATTAAAATTATTATCAGTATAATCCATACCGGAGAAGTTGCAATAAACGCCATTAGCATCCAGTTAAATGCGGTTACTGCTCCTCTGAGCCCCCTTATTATTGAATCAACAAATCCCCAGCCAGATTCATCCTCTATTATTTTCTCGGGCTCATGAAAATAAACATCTATTGTGGAATAAGATACCATATCGTCAAGAAAGTTTATTCTTCCCTTGAGCATTTCAATTTCACCCTGGACATTACTCAGCTCTCTCTGTACTTCCAGACTGTCACTTACTTTCTTGGACTGATCCATAAGGTCCAGAAGAATTTCCCTCTGTGCCTCATAATTTTCAAGACGGCTCTCAAGATCGACATATTCCTGGGTTATATCCTGGCCTGAGCTTGAAATGCTTTCAACGGTTCCCATTTCTTTAACTCTTTCCAGGGCAGAGCTATATTTGCCTGAGGGAATTCTTATAGTAACATTACCACTGGTTAGGTTACCCTCGGAATCAGAATAACTCTGGCTGTTCGAAACAAAGCCACCATTCTGCTCTGCAAGAGATGTAAGCGCAAAAATAGTTGCTTCAAACTTGCCGCTCTCAATCTCCATCTCTAGATAAGCGGTTTTAATGACCTTTCTGTCACCCGTAACTTCGGTATCGCCATACTGCGTTTCACCATTGCCCGAACTATCTGCTACTGCTCCCTCTTCCGTAGCTTCTTTAGCATATTCCATTTCTGGGGCAGCATCGGAATCAGCATCGGCGTCTGCGTATGCTGCTTCTTCATACCCTACTTCCTCATAAAATGCTTCTCCTGTCATTGCCTCTGATGCATCTCTAGATGCCTTACATCCTGCAAAAGACATACCGAATACCAGCAAAGCCGCAAGAATTATGAATAAAAACCTGGATGATAGCAATTTAACCTTCATTTGTACCTCCCGACTTTAAAAATTTTTTTATTAAAACTACCACTATTGTTATTCTTATAAGTATCACTGAAATTATAACCTATTTTACCGCACTTATTAACCTGCCATTTAGAAACTTCGTCACTTTAAAAAAATAATTTCAATTAACTTATAAAATATCTATATATATATTCGAAGAATTATTGTTTCAAATGGGGTATCCTGAAAATATATTTTAAATTTTATTTAAAACACTTTTATCTGAAGTCGTTTATCATTTAGCCGCTTACCACTTACCGGTCCTGATATACTCATCAATTGCTCCTGCAGCATCCTTGCCTGCACCCATAGCCAGTATTACAGTTGCAGCGCCCGTAACTATATCTCCACCAGCAAAAACACCCTTCAAGCTAGTTTTTCCAGTAACCGGCTCCGCTTTTATATTCCCCCTTTTATCCAGTTCCAGCCCCGGAACTGCAGAAGCAAGAAGAGGATTAGGCATCTGCCCTATGGCAACTACAATTGCATCTACATCTATGTCAAATTCCGAGCCCTTTATCGGAACGGGTCTCCTTCTTCCGGAACTATCTGGCTCTCCCAGCTCCATCTTAATACATCTTATTTTATCGACCCATCCATCTTTTCCAATTATCTCAACAGGATTTGCCAGCAACTCAAATTCAATTCCCTCTTCTACAGCATGTTCTATTTCTTCATTCCTTGCAGGCATTTCCTTCTCACTTCTTCTATACACCAGATATACATGCTCCGCTCCGAGTCTTTTTGCTGTTCTTGCTGAATCCATAGCCACATTTCCGCCTCCTACAATAGCTACCTTGAGACCTTTAAAAATAGGTGTATCGGATTCAGGGAATTTGTATGCCTCCATCAGATTTGCTCTCGTAAGGTACTCATTAGCCGAATAAACACCGTTAAGGTTCTCTCCCGGGATTCCCATAAAAACAGGAAGCCCCGCACCTGTAGATATAAATATTGCCTTAAATTCCATACAAAATAAATCATCCAGTGTTAAAACTTTACCTATTACCATATTCACTTCAATTTCAACACCAAGTCTTTTTACATATTCTATTTCTCTTTTCACTATTTCTTTAGGTAGTCTGAATTCAGGAATACCGTAAACCAGGACTCCTCCTGGCTTGTGCAATGCTTCGTAAATGGTAACCCTGTAACCCAACCTTGCCAGCTCGGCTCCACACGTAAGCCCGGCAGGACCTGAACCAATTACTGCAACCTTTTCTTTTGCGCATTTTTTTAAGCCCTCTGAGCCGGCAGGTTTCTTTAACCCTTTTTCTACCTGTTCCATTTCCCTATCCGCTACAAAACGCTCCAGCCTTCCAATCGCCACAGGCTTACCCTTAATTCCAATTATGCATTCCTTCTCACACTGGTCCTCCTGGGGACATACCCTTCCACATATTGCAGGGAGCCCATTTTTTTCTCTTATCTTATCAAGAGCTTCATCAAATTTTTTCTCCTGTATTAACCCGATAAAACTTTTAATATCTATACCTACAGGGCATCCTTTAACACATGGATAATTTCTGCACTGGATGCATCTTGACGCTTCAAGAAGGGCTTCCTCTTCCGTATATCCCAGCGCAACCTCATTGAAATTTTTATTTCTTTTCAGTGGGCCCTGCGCCGGCATTGCCACCCTGTCAATCTTGTTTCTTTTTAACTTTTTTCCTTTTTCTTCATCAGCCATATTTTTAAAAATATCCTAACCGCAATAAAAAATTATTAATTAATACAATATAAAAACTATACAGGCCCTATTTACCCGACCTGGGTTTATGCTCGTAAATATCCATGCTCTTCTTTTCCTGCGGAATATAAATCTTCTGCCTTGAAAGAAGAAGGTCAAAATTTACCTCGTGTCCATCAAACTCCGGCCCATCCACACATGTAAATTTCGTTTGTCCGCCTACTTCTACCCTGCATGCCCCGCACATCCCGGTACCATCGACCATTATCGAGTTAAGCGAAACTATGGTCTTTATCTTAAATGGTCTTGTTACATCTACCGTAGCTTTCATCATAAGAGTAGGACCAATTGCGACCACCCTTGATATGCCTGTTTGCTTATCAGGGTTATTGCCCTGTTTCTTTTCCAGATATTCCTTTAAAAAGCCTGATACGAATCCGTGGTATCCGATAGAACCATCATCGGTGCATAAATATATTTCATCGGAAGTTTTTGTAATCTCTTTTTTAAAAATAATCAAATCTTTGCTTCTCGCACCAATAATAGAGATTACATAATTGCCCGCTTCCTTCATCGCCCTTGATATCGGAAGCATCGATGCCGCACCTACTCCACCACTAACCATGATAACATTGCCGAATTTTTTAATCTCAGATGGATTCCCAAGAGGTCCGACAACATCAAGTATATTGTCCCCTTCTTTTAAGCTGGATAATAACGCCGTAGTCTTTCCCACTCTTGTTGAAACCATCACTATTATTCCGCTTTTTCGGTTATAATCTGCGATGGTCAGGGGAATTCTTTCCCCTCTCTCATCTATCCTTATAATTACGAACTGACCGGCTCTCGCCTTATCTGCTATAAAAGGGGCTTTTATATGGAAGCTGTCTATGGATTCTGCCAGTTTATCTTTTCTAACAATTTTATACAAAACTTTCCTGCATCTAAAAACTTTTACAAATGTTTTTTATTTTAATTAATAAAAAAAAAGATTCAAGTTTATTCTTAAAATTATTTCTTCTTGCAAACTTTGACAACTGCCGGACGTATCAAAAAATCATCTATCGCATAACCTTTTCGCATAACTTCTATTATATGCCCTTCCTTTATATCTTTTACATCCTCGGTTACAGCTGCTTCGCAAGTTTCAGGGTTAAATTCTTCTCCCCTGGGATTTATAACTTTCACATTTTCTTTTTTAAGGACCTCCATTAGACTTTCATATATCATCTTTACACCCTTTAAGAAGTCGTCATCTTCCATCTTTAGCTTGCTTCCGGTTTCAATGGCCACTTCGAAATTATCAATAACCGGAAGAAGCTTTTCCACCAGATTTTTGTTTGCCCTCTTAATATGCTCAAGATGCTCCCTTAAAGTCCTTTTCCTGTAATTATCATAATCCGCCTGAAGTCTTTTAATCCTGTCTATGTACTCCTCTTCAATCTTCTTATATCCATCCAGTTCTTTCCTTAGTAGCTCCACTTCTTCCAGGAGTTCTTCAACCTCAAGCTCTCTTCCTGATCCCTTTTTGTTTTTACCCTCGCTTACTTCAACGCCAGGTTTTTTGAGACCGGCCAATCCTTCCCAGTCCTCGCCATTCCCCGGGCTCCCTTTCGCCTTATCATAATCTTTTTTATCTTCTTTATTCTTACCAATC